>JAKITK010000041.1 GCA_021648125.1 Lysobacterales bacterium | reverse complement strand
AATAACGCTGGCGATTGGTCAGTGCGGGAATTATTTTTTGCATTGCTTATTGCTCCTAGTTCATCAGAAGCATAGCGTGACTGGAAGTCGTTCAGAAAAACAGGGTGGGGTTTACTTTACGCTTACGAAATATTGATAAAGCACAAAGCCTCGCTGATGAATTAGAGGGCAGGAACAGACCTGAAGTGGCTCGCGTGGATATAGAGCACAATCTCTCCTCGGCGCTAAGAGAGATTAAACCCAATATTGTGATTCATACTTCTGGCCCGTATCAAGGGCAAGGTTACGGTGTAGCAAAGAAGTGTATTAAGCAAGGTTGCCATTACATTGACCTAGCTGATGCACGCGAGTTTGTCGCAAATATCGATCAATTGGATGTTAGAGCAAAAAAAAGAGGCGTGCTGATTTGTACTGGTGCTAGTTCAGTACCTTGTTTAACTGCGGCGATAATCGATCGATATATTGGTGAGTTCAAGGTGTTGGACAAAATTGAATACGGCATTTCGACTGCGCAACGGACAAACCGTGGGTTGGCTACGATGACTGCCGTTTTAAGCTACGCTGGGAAACCATTTACAACGCTAATTGATGGAAAAATGCAAAATGTCCATGGCTGGCTTGGATTACGCTGGCGTAATTTCTGGAGTTTAAATCTTCGCCCTCTGGGTAATTGTGACATTCCAGACCTTGAGCTATTTCCAGCTCGATACCCCTCTCTTAAAACTATTCGTTTTCAGGCAGGGCTGGAACTAAAAGCTTTGCATTTGGTTTTAGTAATGCTGTCGTGGCTTGTGAAAATTCGTGTGCTCAAGTCGTTGCAACCACTCGCACCATTTTTACTGAAAATGTCGTTTTTATTTGATCCATTCGGTAAGGATAATAGCGGGTTTTACATGAGACTATCAGGTAAAGATAAAGTGGGTGAAGATAAGGTTGTGAATTTTGATCTTATTGCTCGTAATGGCGATGGGCTATTTATTCCCTCTATGCCTTCAATATTATTAGCAAAAAAACTTGCTAATAATGAGATCAGCGACACTGGGGCAAAGCCTTGTGTAGATATCATAACACTGGATGAATATCTCGCTGGTTTAAGTGAATTTAATATGAAATGGCAAGTCCGTTGAAAGGCTGGGTCGAAGCAATAAATCTGAGCTCCCCCCAGTAAACCCCGAAACCCCGCGTGAAACCCCGCGTCAAACCCCGCGTCTGTCCCAAGAACCCCCAAGCGAAACCCCGCGTCTGTCCCAAGAACCCCCAAGCGAAACCCCGCGTCTGTCCCAAGAACCCCCAAGAACCCCCTAAATTTGCCTGCCACCGGTGAGGGCAGTATAATAGGCACACGGACTTGATCATAAGCGACAATAAATCAATAAATAAGGACAGGTATTAAATAAAAACTATCATGTCCCTAGTGAATATGAAATTTGACGGTTTTCATTTTAGTTTTTTCTCAGATGGCTACTCTAAAAGCACTGCACTACTCAGGAATGCTCAAAATAGCTCGTTTTCCTATAACCTAGCCACACAAAAGCCTCAACAGTAAACCCGTCGAGGTATTTACTAGAGTGGCTGTCTTTATTCCAGAGCTGGAATAAGCTTTAACCCATGATTCCACCGCTTGCCAACCGTTGTACAAAACTGGCGTAATTGCTCAACCGTACCAACAGCCGTAAATCCTTTGGATGAAAAGTTGTTGATTTCCTTTAGCCAACTGTCTGGATTTAAGCCCAGTCGTTCTGTGATTTCGGGTAACTCCGGCGGTATATAGCCCCGCTTGTTATTCAATATAGCTCTACCGGTGTAATCAACTAACTTCATATAATCCGTAAGGGAATACGGCAGATCGTTTATCCCCTGACCAAAGGCCAGTAGGTACGAAGTCTTGGTATTTATTCGTTCCTGTATCGAGGTGAATTCAGAAGTTTCTGGCGTGCGCGCCATAGCTGCGCGTATGGGATTTAAATCAACATAAGCCATACAGGTTAAAAGCGCGCTTTCATCCAGTAGGGCTTGCGATTTGAAACGATTTTCCCAAAAGTGGCCGGTGCATTTGTCTTCAGCATTGGCAGCGATTGCAATATGCTGGTTCAGTAGTTTCATAAACCAGGAAATACTCATCAGGCGCTGGCGATAAATCGCTATTTTTTCTTCAACCCACTCACGCTCACTGGTATCCAATTCATTACCGTCAAGATATTGCTGACAGTACCGTGGCAACTTACACAGAGCAGCCCAATAAACCAAAACCTGTTTGTTACTCCAGTTTTCGGTTGAACTTACTTTCAAAACTAGGTGGTAATGGTTATGCATTACCGCATAGGCACAGATATCAATACTAAAAACACCTGCGAGATATTTGACTCGTTCCTGAATCCATTTTCTGCGGTGTTCATAGCAGCGATTGGTTAATGGATCGCTGCCACACAAAAAGGCGCGGCGTACACACCGACTGACGATGTGATAGTAGGGCGTTTCTTCGATAGAAATAAGTTGTTTTCTTGGTAGCGTCATGTTTTTTTCCCTTGAGCCTAAATATTGAACTATTCGGGCAAAGAAATCATCGGCTGAATGCTGAAACTAATGTAGGATATTTTCTATGTGGCGTCTGTCCAAAGAAACCCCAAAGAAACCATCCAAAGAAACCCTCAGATAAAGAAATTTTTATCCGATTTAGATTATGTTAAAGTGGTTAGACACCCTGCGTGCCTGCGCACATATACTGTTTTTCGTACAAGCCTTCCGTTTTTAGATTAATATGTGCTTGTCTAGGCCGATTTCTGGCAAGGCATTACGAAATACATTGAGGGCTTTCAGTGGTAGATAAACATTCATAGACGTTTTTTACAGTTAGGATTTCTTATGAGAGTTGACATAAAAAAAAATCTAAAACTGTCATATTATGCTCTTTGCGTCGCTCGTTTGTTAATTCCCGGCTATTATCACCGAGCATTGCTTCCTAAATTGTTGGAAAGCATGAGGGTGAGCGATTATATGACACAGCGTGTGAATTATTATAACAAAATCGAAGATATTTTTTCTTTGCCCTCATCATCAAAAACCATCCATGAATTCAAGGAAGAAAAGAAAAAGACATATTATTTTGACTTGTTAGAATTCTTTCGATTTTTTGAAGTTTCCAAAAAAGTAATGTATTTGTTTGGTGACCTTACGAAGATACCTGATAATCCTAGTTTTGTAAAAAGTCGGCCTATTGCGGGTGAAAATAAAAACTCTGTTTTAATGAAGCTAGATAAAGTTAGGCATTTTATTTTTGTGGCTGATGAGAAAGGCTTCGAAGATAAAAAGCATAAAATTGTCTGGCGCGGAGCAGCGCACAACCTTCAGCGACAGAGAGTTATTCAAGAATATTTCAATCGTTCTTTTTGTGATGTAGCTCAGTCTAGAAAAAAGGACAGGTTGAATGAACATTGGTATAGGGGCAAACTGACGCTTAAAGAGCAGCTTCAGTTTAAGTTTATTCTCTCTATAGAAGGGCACGATGTTGCCTCTAATCTTAAATGGATTATGTCTTCAAATTCATTGGCTTTTATGCCAAAACCTAAATACGAAACTTGGTTTATGGAAGGTAGGCTTATTGAAGATCAGCATTATGTGCTGATAAAAGATGATTTCTCGGATCTTGAAGAAAAAGTGGATTACTATATTCAGAACACAGCTGAGGCTAAAAAAATCATTTCTAATGCTAATGTCTATGTGAATCAATTTCGGGATAAAAAAAGAGAAAGAGATATTTCATTATTGGTTTTGCAGAAATATTTTGAAAAATCTGGGCAGTTGCTTAAAGAGTCATGAATAGACCGTTGAATCTCTTTTAGGCTTGTATGCAGATAATCAGAGGTGGCTCCATTTCTTTGGACAGCTAAGCCTGAGCCTTCTTCAAATGACTAGTGCCATTCGTGCCTGATGAGATGGACGAATCCTTTTGTATTTCGGCATCATAATGCGCCACAATATCTATGTGGCGCCTGTCCCAAGAAACTCTCCCAAGAAACCTCCAAGAAACCTGCTCCAAATCACCTTTCCCAAATCACCGTTTGAATCCTCGATTTGCCTGCCACAGATGTGGGCAGTATAATAGCCACTCGGACTTGATCATAAGCGACAGGTACCATTAGTATGACAAATTACTGCATTATCGGTGGCGGCCGCTTGGCACGCCATTTCTCACATTATTTCCGTTTGCTCGGAATACCCCATAGCCAATGGCGGCGAACGCCTGCGGATAAACCCTGCGCAGATAAAGTTCGGCTCAAGCAAGCTACTGCTGATGCTAGCCATGTTTTATTGCTGATCAACGACCAAGCCATTGCGAAGTTTGTCAGTGGGAATGATTTTCTAGCAGGAAAAATTCTAATTCATTGTTCCGGTGCGCATAGTTATGCTTCGATTGCCGGTGTGCATCCACTGATGACATTTGGCGAAGAGCTATACGATTTAGCCACTTATGAAGCTATTCCGATGGTTTGCGAGGCGAGTAGCCACGAAGAATTCCAGTTTCAGCATCTTTTCCCCCAGCTTAATAACCCGGTACATATCATTCCGCCCGAACAAAAAGCGCTATATCACGCTTATTGTGTTTGTGCGGGAAATTTCAGTCAGTTGCTCTGGCAGATGAGTGCTGAAGAAATGCAGGCTCGGCTGGGTTTACCGGTAGAAGTATTAGAACCCTATTTGCAGAAAAATTTGGAAAACTTTTTTAGCCAGGGCTCAACGGCTTTAACCGGCCCGCTGGCTCGTGGTGATCAAAAAACGATCAATGCCAATCTGGCTGCACTTAAAAACCAGCCTTTAGCGGCGATTTATCAACAGTTTTCAAAAGCATTTTTACCCGCAGCTGATCTCAGCACTTCTGGAGGGCATTAAGAATGAATATCCTTGATATTACAAAGCGTAAACAGGCAGGTGAAAAACTTGTAGTGCTAACCTGCTATGACTACTCATCTGCAATGATTCTAAACAATACAGATGTAGATATTCTGCTGGTAGGCGACAGCGTGGCAATGGTGCTTCATGGTGAAGATAACACGCTGCCAGCGGATGTTGAGATGATGGCGATGCATACGCGCATGGTAGCGCGGGGGGCGGTAGATAAATTTATTGTCAGTGACTTACCGTTTATGAGTTATCGGGGTGAGTTGCAAACCAGTATGGATGCAGTCACTGAATTGATGCGCGCAGGCGGTCATGCGGTCAAGCTGGAAGGCATTAGCGGTAACAAAAAAATCATCAAACATATCGTGCAATCAGGAGTGCCGGTGATGGCGCATCTGGGCCTGACACCGCAATCGCTGAATGTATTCGGTGGTTTTAAAGTACAGGGCAGGGATGCGACAGCTCGCAAGCAATTAATGAAAGATGCATTAAAAGCTGAGCAACTGGGGTGTTTTTCTCTGGTGTTGGAGTGTGTACCAGCTGAGCTTGCCGCAGAAATTACCCATAGCCTGAAAATTCCGGTCATCGGAATAGGTGCTGGTGCTGAAGTCGATGGCCAGGTACTGGTATTCCATGATTTGCTGGGTATGGCGGGTGATTTTAAACCTAAGTTTCTGCGCCGATATCTGAATGGAGGCGAGCTGATAACTACAGCGGTTAACCGCTATGCCAGCGATACCCGCAATGGGAGCTTTCCCTCACCACAGGAGGCGTATGACTAATGCAGGTATTTAAGTCTTTAGACCAATGGAAAACATGGCGTGCACAACTGGACACCGCAGGCGGGCAATCGCTCGGGTTTGTACCTACGATGGGCGCCTTGCATGCGGGTCACTTGGCATTGATTGCCGAATCCAAGGCGGCCAATGCACACACCATTGTGAGTATCTTTATTAACCCCACTCAATTCGATGAGGCCGATGATCTTAACGCATACCCGCAACCGTTAGAGCAAGACCTTGCGCTACTCGAAGAACTACAAATAGATGCCGTCTTACTGCCTGACGCGCAGCAAATATATCCGGATAATTATCGTTATAAAGTGATCGAGACCGAGTTGAGTGAGCGTTTTTGTGGGGCTTCCCGGAAAGGCCATTTTGATGGCGTGCTAACCGTAGTCATGCGTTTGTTTAATCTGGTGCAGCCAACCCGGGCCTACTTCGGAGAAAAGGACTGGCAGCAACTGGAGTTGATTCGTGGCATGGTGGCGGCATTTTTTATGCCGGTCGATGTGGTTGCGGTGAAAACCCTTCGTGACCAAGACGGATTGGCGTTGAGTTCCCGTAATCAGCGACTCTCCAGGGAAGAGCGAAAACTTGCACCTATCTTTCACCAGATATTGAAAAATGCGGACTCAACTGGCAGTGCCAAGCAGCAATTAGATGCTGCCGGATTTGATGTCGACTATGTGGCTGAGGCGGTATTTGAGCATAAACTAAGACGCTTGGCTGCGGCGCGACTGGGAACAACGCGGTTGATTGATAATATTCCCATTAAAACCACCAAACAGGTAATGTTACATGAGTAATATTCTATTGCTGATGTCAGGCTCGATCGCCTGTGAAAAAGCCAGCGGCTTGATTCCGGTTTTTCAGGATCGAGGGGATTGTGTACGCGTTATTCTGACGCAATCTGCAGGTCATTTTGTCAGTTCCAGCAAACTCCTTGAGTTGGGAGGCGAAGCTGTATTTGCCGATACCTTTGCACTAAACGAGGAGATGCAGCATATTGATTTGGGGCATTGGGCGGATATAATAATTATTGCCCCGGCCAGCGCGAATACGCTTAACAAATTAGCTGCCGGGATCGCCGATGACATGCTGACAACCACGCTACTGGCCGCATACAGCCTGAATAAACCCACGCTGATTGCCCCGGCAATGAATTCCCGTATGTTGGCGCACCCTGCAACTCAGGCAAGTATGAAAACCTTACAAAGCTGGGGTTACCATTTACTGGAAACCGCATACGGTGAGCTAGCTTGTGGCGAAGTTGGTCGCGGGCGGTTACTGGAAGTTGAACAACTGCTGGCTGCCATTGATGCGGCAACTAAAAAACCACAACCGCGGGCTGAAACTACAAAAGGCCGCTTGCTGATCACAGTTGGTGGCACCCGTGAAGCTATCGACAGTGTGCGCTATATCGGCAATCGCAGTAGTGGTAAAACTGCCAGTATGATCGCAGATCACTTGTCTGCTGCAGGATACGCGGTGACCGCGCTGTGTGCAGAGTCTGCGTTGAAACCGGTATTGGCAGAAGTCATTACTTTTGTAAGTTTTGAAGATTTAGCCAAACAATTAAAGCGGCAGTTAAGCACGGAGAACTTTGTGGCAGTGATTCACCCGGCAGCGGTGAGTGACTATTCTATTGAGGCTTTGCTGGGTGCTGATAATCAACCGCTATGCACTACTGGCGGTAAACTGAGTAGTAAGAATAGCTTATTGATTCAATTAACACCCAACCCAAAATTATTGGGGCAGTTGCGTGGTTGGTCAAAAAACACCGAAATCAAAGTTGTAGGGTTTAAATTGACTGATAGCCGGGATGTTCAAGTGCAACGCGAGGCAGTAGGCAGGCTGCTCAGTCAGGATAGTATTGATGCGGTGGTACACAATGACCTCAGTGAAATCACTGAGGAACAACATAGTTTTCATTTTTATACGAATGCCAGCGCCAATGCCAATGACTGTAATGGTGCCACTGAATTATCTGCTGGGCTACAGCAATGGATGGAGAAAGCCCCATGATTTTATGTCTTGATATTGGCAACAGCCACATATACGGCGGTGTTTTTGAGCAGAATAAGTTATTACTGCAGTTTCGTAAAAGCTCTAAAACTGGCGCCTCATCCGATGAATACGGCTTGTTTTTGCGCGGCGTGTTGCGGGAAAATAATATTGATCCAGCATCTATTCTACATATTGCCATCTGCAATGTGGTCCCGGAAGTTCAGTATCCCATCAGTGCGGCTAGTCGAAAATATTTTAATATTACCCCCTTTATTCTTCAGGCCGGGGTTAAAACCGGTTTGAAAATTCGCTATCGCAATCCACTAGAAGTCGGAGCCGACCGGATAGCCAATGCGATCGCCGCAACAACACTGTATCCGGGGGAGGATGTGATCATCATTGACCTAGGAACTGCGACCACTTTCTGCCTGGTGACCAGCGACAAGAGCTATCAGGGAGGAGTTATTTTGCCGGGGTTAAAACTCTCTATGGTTGCTCTAAGTAGTGGCGCATCCCGCTTAGGCAGTGTTGAAATTGTAGGTCGCGGGAACTGCCTGGGTAAGGCCACCAGTGAAAGCATACAATCCGGGCTTTATAACGGCCACTTGGGTGCAATGCGGGAAATCATTCAACAAATACAGCAACAGGAACTTAGCGGTAAGCCGGTTAGGGTGATTGGCACTGGCGGCTTTACCACACTATTTGCCGAGGAGCAGATTTTTGATGACATTGTTCCCGACCTTGTATTGAAAGGCTTGTTTATCGCGCAGAAGTTAAATCTCGACTGATTGCGGCTGGGAGAAAAATTGATTGATCTCTGAACCTTATCACCAACAATCAACGATCTCTTTATAGGCCCAGCTTATCCACGGCATTAACTTTTCCAAATCACTGGATTCAATCGTTGCTCCACCCCAGATACGTAGTCCTGCCGGGGCATCACGATGTGAACCAATATCAAAGGCCACACCCTCCACATCCAGCAAAGTAACAATAGTTTTAACTTGTTCGGCCTCGGCTTTCAGAGTCAGGCAGATGCTGGTGTTGGAAATACTTGCTGGATCTTTAGCGAGGAACTCAAGCCAGTCGTTTTCTGCTACAAATTTCTTGATGACGGTCAGGTTGTTTTCAGACTTTTCAATCGTAGCAGCGACTCCACCCAGACTTTTTACCCAAGCCAATGCATCCAGATAATCTGCAACGCATAACATTGATGGGGTGTTGATGGTTTCGCCCTTAAAAACACCTTCATTGAGCTTGCCGTTTTTGGTCAAGCGGAAAATTTTAGGTAGTGGCCAGGGTGGGCTGTAAGACTCTAAGCGTGCCACAGCACGAGGGCTTAAAATCAGCATCCCGTGGGCGGCTTCGCCACCGAGTACTTTTTGCCAGCTGAAAGTCACCACATCCAGTTTTTCCCAAGGTATGTCCATGGCAAATACCGCCGAGGTTGCATCGCAAATGGTCAGGCCGCCGCGATCATCCGGAATCCAGTTACCATCCGGAACTTTCACGCCCGCGGTTGTGCCATTCCAAGTGAAAACCACATCGCGCTGGAAATCCACTTTGGAAAAATTAGGTAATTGCCCATAATCTGCTTCAAAACAGCGTGTATCTGTCAGCTTGAGTTGGTTAATGATGTCGAAAACCCAGCCTTTACCAAAAGACTCCCAAGCGAGCACATCAACGGCTCTTTCCCCAAGCAAGGACCACAGCGCCATTTCAACCGCGCCAGTATCAGATGCCGGTACCACAGCGACTTTATACCTCTCGGGCAAGCCTAAAATCTCAGCCGTTTCGGTGCAAACTTGCGCCAACCTGTCTTTCCCTAAGGCAGAGCGATGCGAGCGCCCAAGGGTATCAATCTGTAGTTGCATAAGGTCATAGCCGGGATGCTTGGCACAGGGTCCTGATGAAAAATTTGGAGTAAGTGGTTTTACTTGGGGTTTCATGATGGGTCTCTAGCTAGGCTTGGAGGCAAGTTTTCTGGATTCGTTGGCAGAGTGATGAGTATGCCATTGAATAGGGGGTGTAGATAGGGTCTTTGGCAGACAAAAACCACTTATTGTATAAATTACCCAGTTTAAACGGACACCTCTAAAGATACTAAGCCCTGTGTCAGGATAGCTAGTGATGTTATAGTTATATAAATTCGACTCGGTAGCCGGGCTGCACCCGTAGTATAAATGGAGAAAATCATATGGCTGGGAAAAGTGAGCGTATTCATATTAAAACTGTTATTGGAGTTGTCCTTGCTGGTCTGTGTATGCTTCCGCTTTCCGCTATGGCTGAAGACTCCGATGCGTGGTCTTATTCAGTTACACCCTATCTGTGGGCAATTGGCATGTCAGGGCAAACTGGCCCTAAAGGTTTCGAGGCAAATGTGGATATGAATTTTGGTGATGTTCTGGATAATCTGGATGGCGCAATTATCATCAATATGGAGGCCAGCAAAGGCAGCTGGACATACTGGTTAGACTATAATCGTATGAATCTTGTCAACGAAACCGAAGTCTTAGGTGGGCCATCAAGTATCACGCTGGAGCTGACCCAGAAACTATGGGAAATGGTTGCAGCTTACCAACTTGGAAACAGTGAAGGCCTGCAGGTTTTCGGGGGGATTCGGTCTGTTGATGTGGAAACTCTTATCCATTTTCAGAGTAATGGGCCGGTCGGTATTGATTACAGAGTTCGAATAGGTGATAGCTGGGTCGACCCTATTGTCGGAATTCGAGGAGCCTGGCCGTTGAGTGGCAAGTGGGGCTTCAGGGCTCGTGCCGATGTTGGCGGTTTTGGGGTAGGTTCAGATTTTAGTTACCAGCTAGCAGCGACTGTAAGCTATCAATTCAATGATTTGACATCTTTGCGATTTGGTTATCGTTATTTAGATATGGACTATGATGATAACAATTTCGTTCTCGATATGGGGGTGTCAGGGCTTATGCTGGGAGTGGGTTTCGACTTCTAATAAATAATCGGACTAGCATTACACCCGCCCGGTTGGTTGCTTAACTGGGTTGTAACAAATACCTTGACCAGGTCAGTCAGCTATCGAAGCATTGTTGCCGGGCAATATCAACATGGATCAGATCCGGGGTGAGTGAACAAGGACGGTGTTTATTAACCGCCTGTGTTTCATGTCATTGCACTATCATCATTGGTGAGTGGAAAAAGGTCAAGATTCTTTATTCTTTATGACCCAGATCAAGACACAACACACCTGTGAGGTGGGATAATTGATGTAGAATTTAGCCTTGCTGATACGCCTTAAGCCGTAGGCATTGTGATAGGGGTAGATGCTGCCGAAAATGTCCTATTGGGATGGCAGTGGATGAGGATCTTGAGTTTTGTCAAAAACGCCCTTGGAAAACACCGGCCATGTCAGAAGTGTAATGGGCTGTAATAGTTTGTCTTTTGGTGCTACCAAAAGTGATATATTTAAGTTTTTCACGGCTATTAGTAAGCGCCAAACGACTTATTTAAACTGTTTTATCTATTCTTTGGTATATTTAATCTTCGGCTTTGGTTTAACCTATCCATCTAATGCCGCCCAAATGTTTGACGATTGGCAGCAGTCAGGTAGGCCGTTCGCGCAACATTTTGACACAGTAAAGATTGCGGGCAACCCTCAAAACTACTCTATCAAACAAGACAATAAGGGATATGTTTACGTCGGTAATGGCACAGGAATCTTAATCTACAACGGAAATTCTTGGGAGGTCATCAAGCATGGTGATCAGCGTCGCTTTAGAGATTTTGCATTAGCTAAGGATGGTAAAATCTATACTGGAACGAGCGGTCAAATTGGATATTTTGTCGCAGACAATAAAGGGCATTGGAGTTTTGTTTCCTTAAGTGATAATGTCCCCAAATTGCCGGATCTTTCGCTTGGTATTTTAGTTGTAAAGATTATTGGTCACGAGGTGTATTTCGCATCTCATTCCCACTTATTTTACTACAATAAACAAAAAGGTCTTCGATGGATAAAAAAAGCCGTCAACCCACTTGATCTCATTGTGAATAAAGACCTAACAGTCCTAATTGCTAGCAAAGATAAAAAGTTATATTCTTTTAACCCTGCTACAGAAAAGCTCTCTGTGCTAATTGAACAACTAGAAGAGCCAATTATAGGATTTACTAAGCTTGATGATAATTACATTGTAGCCTACACACAAACGCGCCTTTTCCATCTCAACCAAGACAATAATTTACTACCAATAGCAACTGAAACTGAGCAATGGCAACAGGAAAACTGGATAAACGATATCATTCCTTATACGCTAGGCAGTATGGCCCTGGGTACTGAAAAGGGTGGTGTCGCAATATTGTCACTCGATGGAAAGCTAAAACGATTCTATAATAACAATCACGGACTGCATTCAAACAACATCAATAAACTTTTCCTTGATCGAGAAAATAATTTATGGGTTGCCAGTGCCTCAAATGGCATTTCAAGAGTGGAGCTTCACTCTCCATTAAGTTATTTTTCTAACTCTTCGGAGTATTCGATTAGCACCAGTACTGCTATTTATAACGACAAAGTTTATGTCACTGCGTTAGAGGGTTTATTCGAATTGATACCTGCTGACAGCCCCGCCGAGCAAGCTTATTTTAAAAAATCGAACATTAACGAAAACACTTATCTGCTCTCACTTATGCCAGATGAGAGAGAGTTATTGATTGGCCATAGTAGTGGGGTTGCATCTCTTTTTAATAATGAAATCAAAGATATTAGCCACTCAAGTCTGTTAGGTGAAAAAACAGACTCTGGGACGCATGCGCGTCAAATTATTCGCTCTCGTCTTTCCTCTAACATTGCCTATGTAGCTAGTAAAAGCGGGCTTATTCAGTTGCTTAAAAAGCATGGTAAATGGGAGTATAATGGAATCACTCCTGAGATGACGAAAAAGATCTATTCACTGGTTGAGGATTCAAAAGGTGATCTTTGGGTTGGTACATCTAGCGGCCAATTTTTCTTAATTTCTAATCTTGATAGTTGGCCCAATGTGGGTGTTCGGGCACTAGACTATCCGGTCGCTAAGCCGTCAACGATTGCTAATGTATTTCGCCTTGGAAATGACATACTGTTTAACAATGGTTCTGGTAGCGGCGAAGTACTATCTCTGACAGCTGATGAGCAGTCGCTTAGTTACTCGAAGCTTGCAAACTGGAATGAAGCCGATATCCGCTGGCTTATGTTTTTGCATCAGTCTAAACAAGATCGCGCTTGGTTTTTGTCTTGGGATGAAAGCCATGATATGAATAGAGTTGGAATGCTATCGCTTCTACCCAATGAGCAGTATCAAATCGATCTGTCAGCTTTCGACCAGTTGAGGTTACAGTTTACCCTGGGAATATACGAATCAACTGATGGAATCGTTTGGATCAATGGTAAGGATTTGATCGTTCGATACAACACTAACATAGCTACTGAGGAAGTTAAGCTTAAAGCCCCTGTTCTCACTAAAGTAGAAATGCTTGGCAGTGGTGATGTATTGTTTTCTAACTCAGACTTTGAGACAGATCAAAACGACATTGAATTAAAGGAAGATCAAAATGCTATAAGGATAACTTTCACTTCGGCCGAATTTCAGCACTCACAAAATACTCTGTTTCGTTATCGTTTAGGAAGTGAAGCTTGGACCAACTGGCGGCGAAAAGCGAGCATTGAATTGACCAACATTGAGCCGAATATTCAAAATTTTGAGGTTCAGTACCGCATAAACCCAATCGATCTCTCCCCGCCACTTAGGTTCCGCCTGAATAGAAAACCGTTTTTTACAGAAGTTTGGTGGGGCCAGCTTCTGCTTGTCTTGACAAGTGTTATTCTTATTGGTTTATTGAGCACCGTTTTTTTTACCTATCGCAACAAGCGAGTTGTTACACGCGCTAAACTTCTCAAGTCTCTAGTATTGGAAAGAACAAAAACAATCGAGCAGCAAAATTTACAACTAAATGAGCAAAACAGTCAGTTGCTAAAGCTTGATGAGGCTAAAAGTAATTTTTTTATCAATATTGCCCATGAATTTAGAACGCCACTTTCGTTATCAATAGGGCCACTAAAAGAAATACAGTCAAGTGGAGTGTTACTCGATCCAAAAAACGAACGCTATTTAGAAATTGCGCTGAGGAACAATTTGCATCTATTAGACCTCCTTGGACAAGTAACCGATATTAATCGATTAGAGGCTGGAGAGTTACCCGTTAAAATAGTTAGAGTAGAAATTGTCCACAATTTAACGCGCTGTATTTCTCGGTTCGAATTCCAAATACAAGAATTAGGGTTAACCATAGAAACTGTGGGATTTGAAGAAAGCGTAATAATAGATTTTGATGAAGAACATTTCGAAAAAATTATTCTAAACCTACTCTCAAATGCAATTAAACACAGTCCGTCAAAAGGAACGATAGAAATTGGACTTGCAAGCAAATATCAATGTCCTGTCTTGTGGATAAAAGATCAAGGTCCTGGAGTCAGTAAGACAGAACAAAAACATCTCTTTAGACGGTTTTACCGAGGTTCCAGTTCAATACAAAATACTCAGTCAAGCACTGGGATTGGACTTTCTTTGGTAAAAGAACTTACGGATTTACATAAAATATCGATTGCTATTGAAAATAATGATAAGCAAGGGGCCTGCTTTGTTTTGACTTTTAACGCCCCAGCGCTCCTGGAGGCCGAAAGTAATCTAGCCACCCTAATGCCGAACGCTATCGAATCGGATTATGCACAGAAGGTTGTTGATCTCCGATTGACTGATTTAAAGGAGGGCCCTCTCAAAGGCACTAAGAGTGACAACTTAAGAAAAACCGTGTTAATTGTTGATGACAATGATGAGCTCCGGGAATTTATAAGTAGTCTATTGTCGAAAAAGTACAAAGTGATTGAGGCAAGTGATGGTAAAATTGCGCTACGGCTAGCACTTAAAGCGGAGCCAGATGTCATCATTTCTGATGTTATGATGCCAGAATTGGACGGATTTACTCTCACACAACAACTTAAATCATCGCCCATCACCGATCACATCCCACTTATTTTGCTAACCGCGAAGGCGACTAAGCTTGACACCATCAAGGGGCTCCAATTAGGCGCCGATGACTACCTTTCCAAACCATTTGACAATGAAGAGTTGATGGCGAGAGTTGCCTCGTTACTCGCACACAGCAAGCGGGTTGCGGAAAAAATACTAGGGCAAGTCGTCGAGCAGCCTGTTCAACTGCCTGTGCTAGATGCTTCATGTGGAGCTCCAGAGGATTACTTTAGTAAGCGATTGAAGAGTGTTTTAGCAGAGAACTTAGGTAACCTTCATTTCGATGTGGACGAGATAAGCCAGCAAATGAACACAACACGCAGCACACTATTCCGAAAGACTAAAGAAAGGTTTGGTTGTACACCTATAAAGCTTCTCAAAACATTCCGTTTGAAAACAGCGCTACAGATGCTAAAAGAGGAGCGAGGCTCGATAAGCGAGGTTGGGTATGCTGTCGGTTTTCACAGTTTGTCTAGTTTTGGCCGAGCGTTCAATGAGTTTCACAAAGTACCACCCTCTCGTTACAAAGAAATAGATTGATTTGGCAGCCCTGTTGCCGTCCAAATTAACAATCTGTGTCTAATGCTTGACGGGCAGCCTCTATTAATATCTGGCTTCTGAATTTTTCAATGAGATAACAAAGCGCAATTCGTCGCAAACACTCTACAAATAGTGTCAAAGTATTTTGCTAACTTGACTAGGTCGTCCTGAATGAGGGATTATTAGCGATCGTTAGCTGTGTGCTACATGAAAGAGTCAATCAGTAGACTTGCCTTAAAACTGGAGGAGTATTTTTGTGGAAGTATGGAAAGTATGGAACTAAGAAAAGTTGCTTAACTGGATTGTAACAAATACCTTGACATAGGTAACTTTAACTTCATAAAACTAAATTTCAGGAGAATCTCATTATTACTAGAACTCGGCTTAACATAAAATGCGCTTTAGTCCTCGTCGGTCTGTTCATGATTAATACGGTTATGGCGCAGACAGCCCAAACAAATACCACTACTCAAGCTTCGCCCGCTAGAGCGACTGGTGTTATAAGCGGCAAAGTAACAAATGACTTGTCCAAAGCTGCGTTAACTGGCGCCATCTTGAAGCTTGAGGGCACTAGATTTACTGCAACTACCAATAGTCGTGGTGAATATCGCTTTGCCAGTGTTCCTAGTGGTACATATTTATTAACCGTTAGTTACTTGGGCTACGACAATTCAGAGGTAGAACTCATAATTACCGATAGTGACCCCATCAGACAAAACTTTGAATTGGGCAGCGCAGAGCATCGCTTAGAAGAAGTAGTGGTAGTAGGTACTCGCTCCTCACTGGCACAAGCACTTAACCAACAGCGTGCCGCGGAAAATAGTGCTACAGTTATATCCTCAGATCTGCTTAATAGCTTCTCTGCTGAAACTGTTTCTGAGGCCTTACGCAGAGTATCTGGGGTAACTTTTTCACGCGATCCAGCAACAGGAGAAGGTTCTAGTGTTTCAGTGCGTGGCTTTAACTCGGAAGCAATCAATATTCAACTAAATGGGTTGAGCTTGGAAGGTACAGGCATAAGCCGGGGCGTAGACCTCAGTGGCGTACTCGCTGGCAATATATCTAGCATTACTATTCATAAATCATTATTACCTAGCCACGACAGTGCTAGCTCTGGTGGTTTGATAGAGATAGAGACCAAATCTGGGCTAGATTATGATGGCAATTATTTTAGTGCTAGTATTGAGAATGAACAGGGCTTCGATAGCGATTTTGGTGGTGAATCAGAATTTACTGCGACTGGTGCTTGGCAAGTTGCCAGTAACTTCGGCATAGTTGGCACCGTACAATATCGTGACACTGATAGAGAAAGTTATGATGTGAATTATGTTGGCACTAACACCCCGGTATTACCTGCTGGTGTTCGCTTTCGATTTCAGATACCTGAGCGTTTTAACTTTCCCTTTGATACGGAATTGCCAGATAGACTCATTGTTGGTGGAACTTATCTACAACGAGAACGAAATTCAAAAAACCTTACTGCGTCGATAAATATGGCTTGGGATGTCTCCGATAATACCCAATTGCGTTTCGATTTACAAAGAGCAGATATTGACTCTACTACCACAACTCGTAGAACCGTAACCTCTTTTCGGACTGGCTCTATCGAAGCTCCTATTCCAGAACTAGGTAACGAAACTCGAAGACGTACCTTTGTTAGAGGTTTCGCACCATTTTTGAGCTTAACCAGTGTAGATTCAAGGAATATACTGGATACCCTTAGTTTTCGTGGTGATAGTACCTTTGGTGCTTGGGAAATAGGTTATGGTGCTGGACTATCTAATGCAACAGAAGAACGCCGTCGGATTAATGTTTCTGCAAATTCTGAAACTCAAACCAATATCTTTGATCTAATTGATCCTAGCAACTTAATTATCAATCTAGACGCTGATGGCAATCCATTGATTGTCGGGGGAGCTTCATTTCTTGTTGGCGATAATATCCCGATTGCAGCTTTATCTCCAGCGGGTTTGGCTTTCAGGAACAATCCTGCTAGTTATCGTATTTTAAATGCAGGCCTAGGCGATGCTACCTTTACAAGCAAAACTCAAACCGTTGAGCTTAATAGCCGTTATAATTTTTCTTTCGATAATATTGATTACCTAGAATTTGGGGTCAAGTACCAAGATAACGAAAGAAATAACTCAGATGATATTTTGTCTAATACCACCATCAATAATTCTCTTTTTTATAATAGAAGATTTTCTGTTAATACATTTTTAACCGAATTACCAGGTGTGGGGATTAATCTGCAAGATTTAGGGCTGATTGGTGCTGGTGGTCAAGCATCTCCATTCTTGAATATTTCTGATCTTAATGCGCTGTTTGAGCAATTGGCTTTGTTAGCGGTAGATGACCCAAACACTCCAGAAGATGAGAGCCGCTTTACTATCAGAGACAACAGTGGTAACCCAATAGAAAATAGAAGCGCTATTTCTCCATCGGTAGTCCTAGAAAAAAATCTCGCAGCTTATGTTCAGGGTAAATTAGTATTCGGTGATTTAGATATAGTTGGTGGCATGCGCTTTGAGCAAATAGATACACAGCGATCCTCACTTTCTACACCTGTCATTCGTAGCGATGCAGGAAGGCTGCCTAGAGAGACGCTAATTGCAGCTGGACTCGTGAATATCGTCGATAACAGCGGCACTCAAAACACTTTAACGCCTAGTCTATTGGCATCGTATAGAAAAAATGAAAACTTAGTGATTCGATTAGGTTATTTCCGTTCAACCGTGAATCCAGATTTACGTATCTTTAGTGCACCTTCTCAAGTTCTCGTTAACTTAAGGAATGGTGAAGAGAATCTAATTCTTAGAGAGGCTAACCCCGGGATCAAACCCACTGAAATTGACAATCTAGATTTTGACATAGCCTATTTCTTTGCTGATAACCCCGGAAAAATACAGCTTAATCTTTTTTATAAAAAGACATCAAATAACTTCAGTAATGTAATAATTGTTGATAACAACCAAGACGCAAGTGTAAGAGATAGAATTATCGAGCGTCTCGCACCGCTTCAAACGGTAGCTCCAGAAATCTATGCAGAGCTTCTAGCCTTACCAGCAGGCATCTCAGCAATACTCACTCGACCAGAAAATGGTGAGGGCGGGACTATCTATGGTGCTGAAATTGATATTATCCGTCAATTAACTTTTTGGCCTGAAGATTGGCCTGAATATTTACATAACTTTAGCGTCCTAGGCAACCTAACCTATACTACTGGTGACTTTCCTACTCTAATTACAGCAACTAACGCGGATGGAGACTTTGTAACTATATCATTGGATCGTTATTTGTTGGGTCAGTCTGAGTGGGCTGGAAATGCCTCAATCCGTTATGATGATGGTTATTTCTCTGCTTCCTTAATCTATACTGGTCAGTCAGCATCGGTTAGTAGCTATAGTGCATTTAATCTAAATAATATTGTACCTGCTTTCTCTACTCTAGATTTACGCCTACAATATTTATTGGATACACCAAAGGCACAATTTGCCTTTTACCTAGAGGGCGATAACCTACTAGAAAGCGCTAAAGATGCAGATATCAGAAACAGTGTATCTTCACGGTTTGGTGAGGGATCACCAAGGTTTACCTTCCCAACATCTTTACAGTTTAATGGTGGTAGAACCATCACTCTTGGAGTACGGGCAACTTTTTAGGGTCTTCATCAACTCGTGTGGGTAATCGAGCACCGCGAGGCAGGTGGACCAAGCATTTAGCGGGAGCGGTAAGCTAAGCTCGGAACAAGAAGAAACCAGGCGTCTTAAACTGCAGCTAAAACAATTGCTGATGGAGAGAGAAATCCTAAAAAAGCGACGGTCTTCTTTGCCAAAGAAACGAAATGAAGTATTCGTTTGTTACCCAATATAAGAAGACCTGGCCAATCGACCTGGTGTGTCGAGTACTGGGTGCCAGCCGGCAAGGCTACTTTTGATTTGAAGTCTGGTGAGTGGGTTCTACGTTTTCTGTTCATTTTAT
Organism: Lysobacterales bacterium; assembly: GCA_021648125.1. GTDB lineage: Bacteria > Pseudomonadota > Gammaproteobacteria > Xanthomonadales > SZUA-36 > SZUA-51. The sequence goes on along the minus strand of JAKITK010000041.1, from coordinate 8,182 downwards.
ATTCCTCGTGTGTTGAGACTATAAACAGAAAATTAACTCCTTATTTCAGGTTTTGATCTGCCCCATGGATAGAGTACACAGCTCTAACTGTAAAAGTGCAGGGCTGGAATTTAAAAACTATATTAGCGATCAGGTGGGTGTATTTAAACAAGGTCGCATAACCAAAAGACAGCCGCACAATTAGCAAGGTACAGACCATGCGTTGTTTGGACCATTCAGGTCCAAACAACGGCTTTCATTGTAGTGGCATATGGCCAAACAAAAGGCTAGGCTTTAAGCAATTTTCTCTCGCCGCCATACATACCCAAACAATAGGGTTATCAGGAGTAGTATCCCCCAATTATTAATCGTTGGAACCTTGACAGGTTCAGATTGCATATTTAGGGTTGTCCCGAAAGTGGTAGGAGGCGCATCGGGGTCGTTTGTAGTTAGCTCTATTGATTCTTCCTCGGGCAAGATAGGTGTAACGCAACCATTAAAGTCACTATCATTAGTGTCATAATTTACTATATAACAAACCGCTGGATTGGGGGGCGTGGGAGAAAAGGCGACTGGTAAGTTACTGAATAAATACTCACCATTGCTGTCAGTATCTTGAGATTCGTATAGAGCATCAGCTGTCCCGTCGCAGCCTATATCGCGGTGCAGGTTGATGGTTATACCTGGCAGCAATTCTCCTGCATCCAAGCTGCCATTGACTGGGTTGCTGTCACAAAAGATAATCCCGGAAGCTGTCCCCAGCGCAGCGTAAATACCAGCATCTTCATCCGGATCATTATTCTGCAAATTGATATTGTTAATTTGAGCTGTAACGGGGTCAACATCAGAATCGGAGGTATCGTCTGCTCCTTGAGCTTGCAATGTGTATATCCACCCGGCTGGCAAATCCGAAAACTCCACACAATAATCCCCGGCTGCCAGTGGGCTGAACTGATAAAACCCATCGTTACCGTTGTTCACCGTAGTGGTTGTGCTTGACGGCGCACCGGTACAGCTTCCGTTTGGATACAAATTCACCGTCACGCCATTGATACCGATCTCGCCAGCATCTTGAGTACCATCCTGATCGGTGTCATACCAGACATAATCGCCTAGGGACAGCTGTTCATTGTTGCCGAAGTTATTATCCGTGCTGTTCGGGGTAACCGCATCAATAACCGGTGCCTGTATTGATGGAGTAATCGCCTGATTGCAGACCCCAAGGTCGGGATCGTCTGTATCGACTTCTACCAAGTAACACCCAGGAGGATTATTGCCTACTCCAGGTCCACCCGTTATTAGGTCGGTGAACGAGTAATTGCCAGCTACCGTAGCTTGTATTACCGCAGTTGCGGCCTCAGCACCATCAAGGGTGCTATTGCAGTTTGTATCCTCATACAAGGTTACGCCGATATTGCTCTGCAGGGTGTCAGCATCGACAGCATTATAGACTGTGTTCGGGTTGGTCGAGCTTTCACACCACACCAGACCGCTAACAGACCCTGGTACAAACATTCCAGCGTCAATGGTCTGATCTACTGCATGCAGGTCGATATTCGCTACCCGGCCGGTCGTTGGGTTAGCATTTGAATCGGTAGTGGCTGAGCCTTGTCCGGGTGGAGAAATCATATACCCTGTCGGCGCAATAAATTCCACACAGTAATCCCCGGTTGACAGCGGACTGAATTGATAAAACCCGTCGTTACCGTTGTTTGCTGCTGTAGTGGTAGTGCTTGACGGCGCGCCGGTACAGCTCCCGTTGGGATACAAGTTCACTGTCAGGCCATTGATACCGGGCTCCCCGAGATCTTGAATACCATCCTGATCGGAGTCATACCAGACATAATCACCTAGGGAGAGATCCTCATTATTCTCACAGATATCAAAGTTAAAACTGCCAATATAGGCTGAAATGTTCATGGCAAGGGTATTGGCTCTTGAAACCGAAACATCCCGGCTCTCATCCCCATTCGACCCGCTACCCGCCAGTTGCGGCGAAACATCTACATTAGATCCGTAAATAGTCCATGTCATGCTGCGAACTACAGCGCCGGCCAAATCCAGAACGGTCCAGGGTCGTAGAGGAAAGCCGGGGTCATAAGTAACCATCGTATAGCTGTTATCAGTGCTCAGAAAAGTAGACGGATAGCTTGGCGTGGCATTTGCACCCAATGGCAACACATTGATTGCTACAGTTGTTGGGTCACCTAAAGCACCCAGCAACACCGCAGAGCCTGGTCCTGAAGCATGTTGGCTGACCACTTTATTGCCGGTGCCATTAGGGCCATCCCAAAAGGTTATTTCTGCATAGGCAAAGTTTCCCGCCGAGGGGCGATGGCCACCAAGCATGAATAGATTAAGGGCGACATCCTCAGAGAAGTCGTATGTCAGAGTATCGATGGTATCGTCGTTTTGCCGCCAGTAACGATATACTTGGGGGCTGTTCATGTATTGATCTACGATGCCAGGAAAGGTTGTGTTGGTATTGGCAACGCGTCTATTGTCGCGCGCTGCTCGCTCGTTCAAGACTGAAAGATCCAGCGTGGTGCCATCAATATCGATCGCAATAGCGGTGAACGGGTAAGTGGTATTGATATCGCTATTGAGGTTTGGATGCAACGACCAGTCTAGTTCATGATTGGTGCAAACCGGTGCGGCTTGAACTTGTAATGACACACCAAAGATCGTTGCAATAACTGCAAATACTAATTTGTACATCTACCTGCTCCCTACAAGAAGGTTGTATATAAATTTAAAGCTCCTAATGCGTATCATACCACCTTCGATCTTAGTAATACTACTAGCAGGCTTGTCCAATATGAAATGAGTTTGAACGGGCGGCGTATTTCCAACATGGGAACCAAAGAACATGCACTTCTTAAAAATAGCAAACTAAAAACTCACAGTAAAATTTAGGTAAACTCCAAGCTTTGGTGTAAAAGGCTAGTGATCGTTTACCCTACCGAGTGTCTGTCTAGGTTTTATGTCTAGGTTTTATCTGGGGTTTACAATAATCAGGAGGTTAATTAAGCCGACCAGTGACTTCTGGCAGTATCTCGTAGTCTTTATATCACTAATAATACAGCGTCCTAAATTTAACCAAGGAAAATTCATGTCAAGCAATAAACTCGCAAGTACAGTTTTCAGCATCATGTTTCTGGGATTTAGCCAGCTAGCAAATGCTAATACGGTAGATATCCCATACGATAAATTCACTCTGGACAATGGCTTAACTGTAATTGTGCATGAAGATCGCAAAGCCCCAATTGTGGCGGTTAGTGTCTGGTACAAAGTTGGCTCAAAAGATGAGCCGACCGGAAAAACCGGCTTTGCCCACCTGTTTGAGCACTTAATGTTTAATGGTTCCGAGAATTTCCCCGGCGAATATTTTGAACCATTTCATCAGGTAGGCGCTACTGCAATGAATGGCACAACCTGGTTTGATCGTACCAATTACTTCCAAAATGTACCCACGCCAGCACTGGATATGGCACTGTGGATGGAATCCGACCGCATGGGGCATATTCTTGGGGTTATCGATCAGGCTAAACTTGATGAGCAACGCGGCGTGGTTCAAAATGAAAAACGCCAGGGTGATAACGCCCCTTACGGCAAAACCGAATACCGAGTTCTAGATAATTTATTTCCAGCTGGACACCCATATAAACACAGCACCATTGGTTCCATGGCAGATCTAGATGCGGCCTCACTGGAAGATGTGAAGTCATGGTTCAACGATTATTATGGTGCTGCCAATACGGTACTGGTATTAGCTGGTGATATTGATTTGGCGACCGCGCGTGAAAAAGCCACTAAATATTTTGGCGATATTGAGTCCGGGCCGCCACTTAAGCGTATAACCAGCTGGGTTCCTAAGCGTGACTATTCCAGTAGCGAGATAATGTTCGAGCGGGTGCCACAAATTCGCATTCAAAGGCACTGGGTAGTACCTGGACGCACCACCAAAGAAAGCGCCTATATCAATCTGGCGGCTGATATTCTCGGAGCCGGCAAAAACTCACCGCTTTATCAAGAATTGGTTTATAAGACTCAAATTGCCAGTTCAGCATCGGCACACCTGCAAGCACACACTCTAGCAGGCATGCTCAGAATTACCGTAATGCTTAAGCCCGGGGCCGATGAAGCCGAGGCCAATGCCATTATTGATAAAGTGCTGGCTGACTTTCTGGAAAAGGGACCAACGACTGATCAATTGGAGCGAGCGCAAATGCGAATCCGTGCCCGAACCATTCGCGGTTTGGAGCAAGTTGGCGGTTTCGGTGGCAAAGCAACCGCGCTTGCCCGTGGTGAGTTGTATGCCGATGATCCGGGTTTCTTCAAAACTAGGCTCGCCTGGATAGCCAATGCCAACACTGCAAATATTAAAACCGTAGCTAATAAATGGTTCACCACCGGCGCTTATAACTTAACGGTAAGACCCTTTGCTGAATACACGACAACTGCGAGTAGCGTTGACAGATCAACGGGACTTCCAGAGGTTGGTAAACTGCCCGAGGTTAACTTTCCGGAAATTCAGCGCGCCACCCTTAAAAACGGAATTGATGTGATTCTGGCAGAACGCCACGCAGTTCCAGTAATCAATATCGCCCTACAATTTAATGCCGGCTATGCCGCCGATTCCACTGGCGCAAAACTTGGCACTTCCAGTTTCGCGATGTCGATGCTGGATGAAGGCACTAAGACCCGCAGCGCACTGGATATATCTATTCAGAAAGAACGCTTGGGAGCCAATATTAGTAGCAGTAGCTCGCTAGACACATCAAATATCCAACTGAACACCCTGACTGAAAGCCTTCGCCCTGCGCTAAAACTTATGGCCGATATAGCTTTAAACCCGGTGTTTGATAAACAAGAAATTGAACGCCTGCGCGGGCGTTGGATTGCCGGAATTCAACAGGAAAAAGTACAGCCCATACAAACCGCTTTACGCATGTTGCCCCCACTGCTCTACGGCAGCGACCACGCCTATGGCATACCGTTCACCGGCTCTGGCACCGAAGCCAGTATTGCCAGCTTGAAGCAAGCTGACCTGATTGCCTTCCACAACAACTGGATTCGCCCTGATAATGTAAGAATATTTGTCGCCGGTGACACCACCATGCAAGAAATACTGCCATTACTGGAAAAAGAATTTGGCAAATGGAAAGCCGCTAAAACCGATATTCCCAAGAAGCAAATCAATACAGTTGCATTACCAAAACAGGGCCGCATAATAATTGTCGATAAACCCGATGCGCCCCAATCATTAATCCTTGCAGGCTCGTTAGCACCTTCTACCAGAGCAGATAACAACCTGGCTATCGGTTCCATGAATGACATCATCGGTGGTAATTTTAATGCGCGGGTTAATATGAATTTGCGCGAAGACAAGCACTGGGCCTATGGGGCATATACCTTTATGCAAGACGCTGAAGGTCAGCGCCCGTTTATGGTTTATGCGCCAGTACAAACCGACAAAACTGCTGCCTCTATAAAAGAGCTGGTAAAAGAACTGGTCAACTATATTGGTGATAAACCAGCCACTGCAGATGAGCTAAGTAAGACAATCCAGAATAATGTGAATAGTTTACCAGGGCAGTTCGAGTCTACCTCTGCGGTGCTGGCATCAATGCTTAGTAATGCCCGCTTTGATAGGCCCGATAACTATGTCTCCTCACTAACAGGCAGCTACCGTGAGCTTAAACTTGAAAGTATTCAGGGAGCAGCCGAGGAAGTCATTCATCCAGATCGACTAACCTGGTTGATAGTTGGCGATCGTACAGAAATTGAGAAGCAATTAAGCGAAGCGGATCTTAACCTGGGGGAAATAACCGTAATGGATGCGGATGGTAATACTGTCGACTAGATAAATATATCGACCGGGGCTACGGCCCCGTTTGATTTGTATAAGCCTGCCACACATTACACTGAGTACTAGAATCCACCTATACGAAGGTGTATGTTTGGTGTATGTCCCGCACCAATATCAATATAGGCGAAAAAGCCTGCGCGGCAGTGATGCGACGGTATCAGTTTTCCACTAAACGAGAAGCCGTCAATTTTGCCCTGCAAGCTCTGGCCACAGAACCTTTCAGCTTTGATGAAGCACGCAAACTGCGTGGATCTGGCTGGGATGGTGACCTAGGTGAGATGCGGACTAACCGGCCTACAGTGAGCCGCTGATTAATATACGCATTTTCAGGCTTCCTAAGTTAAATCTATGGGAGATGCACTTCTTAAAGAACCATGAGAGGTTCAGTTATAAAATACCCGTCTATGTTTTTTTATTTATCCACTAAGGTAATATTCACTTAAAAACAGCTAGCTATTATAGCTTTATAATTTTCACCAATAGGGATTTCGATATTCCCAATTTCTATATCATGTTTGGTATAAGCAGTGACTTTATTGATATTAACGATATAGGAACGGTGGACACGGATGAAGTTATTATCCAGTTGTTTTTCAAAGGCTGTAATCCCGTATTTGATGACATGGGATTTGTTCTTTAGGTGAATTTTAATATAGTCTTTAAGACTCTGGATATAGGTGATGTCATTGACCATTATTTTAACTTGCTTGCGGTCTTGTTTGACAAAAATATGGTCTTTATTAATTGTTGGTAAACCTTCTGTAGCAGTAATATTTTGAGATTGCTGAGTCGCGATAAATTTTTCAATGGCATTGAAAAACCGTGAAAATATGATGGGTTTTAATAAATAATCAATGGCATCTAATTCGAAGCCATCTATTGCATAATTTCGATGGGCTGTGGTGAAAATAACTTTAGGTTTATGGATGAGGTTTTTGTAAAAATCCGTTCCCTTTAATACGGGCATTTCGATGTCTAAGAACAATAAATCCACGAAGTGTGTTTTCAAGACTCTACTGGCATCAATGGCACTGGCGCAAGTGGCAACTATCTCAAACTCAGGCAGCTGGCCTAAATGCGTCTCAATTAATTCGCGGGCCAGTTCTTCGTCATCACCGATTAAGCATTTGTATTTATTCGCAATGATGATGTTTGTATCAGCCAGCTCATCCCATGAAGTAGAAAAAACTGTAAAAAATGCTCAAAAAAATGACACTAACTTGACAATAAAACAAGAAGTAATCCAATATTTTGATGACTATATGCAACATTATAATGACTACCTAAGCGATACGAATAACACCTCAGCATTAAAAGCCATGGTAAATAATTATCATTTGCCTGCTATCAATATCTCCCAACTTGGAGATTTTCTATTGTTTGAGTCTAAACAACAAATTGTAACCGATACTAAGTCCTTTATCTTTGCGCTTAAATCTCAAGGTGCTACACATATTAACTACGATAAAGTACAAATAAAAATGCTCACAGAATCAACTGCTTTATTAAGCAATACTGCTTCAATTAACAATAAAGATGGAACATCAATGTTCAAAGTTGGAGCTACTTATGTTTTTAATAAAACACCCGAGGGGTGGAAGATTTTATTACGAACGATTCATCCACCCGAAACTATTTTAAACCTCAACTCAGAGAAAACATCATGAAAATAATTTTATCCATAATATTTATATTCACAACCCAAGCATGCTTTGCTCAAAAAAGTAGTAACAAGCAATACAACAACCAACAAGCCGTATTGGTCACAGGTGCGAGCACTGGAATAGGGCGAAATATTGCAGAAACTTTAGCTAAGAAAGGTTATTTTGTCTATGCAGGAGCACGAAAACAGAAAGATTTAGTTGCGCTTAACTCTATAAATAATATCCAGGGAATTAAGCTTGATGTGACTATTCAATCTGAAATTGATGCCGCAGTTAAAACTATCGAAAAAGCTGGGCGTGGGCTGTATGGAGTGGTTAACAATGCTGGGGTGACTGTGTTTGGCCCATTGATTGAGGTTTCAGAAAAAGATATGCAGTTTCAAATGGATGTTAATTTATTTGGACCTTACCGTATTAACAAAGCCTTTGCTCCTTTGATTATTACTAGCAAAGGAAGAATGAGTACCATTGGTTCAATTGCGGGGATTAATTCAGGCCCTTTTCTTGGTGCATATTCCGGTTAATTTGAACACTGATTCCGGTTTTATTTGAACACCTAATTTCTCAACGCATTCCGAAGTCTATTTTTAACTCAAGTGTTCATATTGGTCAACCCCTCCCATTAATTTCCGCATGGATTCTCCTTTCAGTTTAAGCCGGTGTGAGT
>JAKITK010000008.1 GCA_021648125.1 Lysobacterales bacterium | reverse complement strand
GGCTCGAGGGTTTCGCAATAAGGCGCGCTACCGGAATGCCATTTACTTCCATCTTGGCGGACTAAACCTTTACCCTGAAGGCCTCGATAGGTAAATATTACCCACTCGATCTGATGAAGACCCCTTTTATATACCTCGGTGCTATATAAATATTGTCGCGATGAAATGGAAAGAATGGGCTGCTTGGCTATACAACAAGCCAGAACTATTTGAGAATCACAAGCAGTATATACATGTTGATCAGATCGCAATGGGGCTCGGCCTGGTTAATGGGGCTGTTCCATACAAGTCACTACCGTCTAACTACAATTGTCCGACTCATGAAGCTTTTCCCCAGCGTTCATTCTTACCGAGTCAAAGTATGTCTATACTTCACTATCACAAAGGCATTACTGCATTCGGCACCCTGGGAAAAGACACTGCAGCCAATGAACCGATTAGAAGTGCCATTGAAAAAGCAAATCGTGCAATTTCTGAACGGAGGGGGTTTGTATATTTCAAGGATTACAGAAAAAATCAGTTTAAATAAAAACACAAAAAATGAGCCGCAAGAGTCTAGCTTTAATACTACCAATACTCCAAAGCGCGTCTCGAGTTGATTCAGAAACTGAAAATGGCAAAGTCTTCAAGCAACCGGAGCTGACCCGCCTTACCCGGAAGTCCTCTCTGGCATCTTGAATCAAGGAAATAACATCTGAGACCTCCGCTATAGATGCCGAGATGGAAAGAGAATCGAAAGAGCTCACTGGCGAAGGGCCGGATCAACTCAACCAATTGTTTGCCGAGTATTCGAAACTCAATCAGGATATAGCATTTGCTACGGAACACTATGGCAAAGCCCCCGAATCGTTGAAGAAATACGCGTCTAGACCCTTCAGCAACACCGCTTCCATCAATAATGCAGCAACCTTTCCATTTTTACCCTTTTTGATTCACTGTGGCATGGTGATCGGGAGTCAATCCCTTTAAATCGAAATAGAATTCGTAACATCGATTTACCCAGGCGGTCCTAGTAGCTTTCATCATCTGCTTTACCGCGCAAATGCCAGAAAATCCATTAGCGTTTCGGGCGAAAGGTCAAAACCGTCATCCGCTGACGGCACAAGCGAATCAAGCACCTCCCTTTCCAGTTCGATATTTCCAGCAACCTGTTTCTTATACGCTTTTCTCAGTGTCACATGGTTAGTCTTCGCAAAACCCTGCAACACAGCTTTCCATGCCAACCGACGTGGCTCGGACAGATCAAATACGTTAACCTGCCGTAATATCTCAATCAACCAGTCCGGCGGGCTTTCATTCACTTGTGTGATCCCATCCCAATGCTCTGGTGACACGCCGATCAGGTCGGAAAACACCTGCAACCAGTCACCGTGGTAATCCGCCGTAATAAGACTGTCCGCCCCGAACCCGCAGCGTAAATCATCAAGCAACGTCCGATGCGCCATGAGTTGCTTGATCCGGGGCAGTTGGACAAATTCGGAAAATGTCTGAGCGCAAGCATAAAACCCGACCCGCTTAATTGACGGATTGATAACCGCCTGCTTGTAATAAGATCGCGCCCAGTCTTTGGGTGATCTGAGCACCACAAATATTTTGCTGTTAAAACCACTGATAAGCTGACGAAATTCGGTCAGCGCCTCGGAGGTGAAGTCATAAAGGTGATTGGTCAATCCCTCGCAGGACAGTATCAAACCACACTTTGGCACGCGACCAAGAATATCGGAGGTTCGAATAAACCTGTTTTGAAACAACTCATTCTTCAGATATTGTTGTTTCGGCATGGCCGTATTGCCGTCAATATCGCCATATTTAAAACCCTGTTGCGCCAGCACATCCTGATTGCGATAAAGCATAGATTGCAAGGCACTGCTACCGGTTTTAGGCATACCAACATGTAAAATAAGAACTTGCTTTCCCATAGGCTCTCAATCTTATAAGACTTGATTCAAATTACAAAGAGTATGTATGGAAAAAACAGAAAGCTCAAGCCCCAGTCAGGGTACAAGCCGGGCACATAGGTAACACTTCTTATTTTACAAATAAGGAGAAAGCCATGCCTTGGCTAGAAACGGACAGTTACAAGGAGCGTGGTAAATTCATCCATGCTTGGTTAACCCAGCGCTACACAATGTAGTTTTCTCTGAACTCGCTTTGGTATTTCCAGAAAACGGCTACAAGTGGTTAAACTGTTTTAAGGCTCAAGACTTACCACAACGTACAAGCCCGTCTGGCCTTTATCGTCATTTTGTCACCTATGTTCAATAAGATGATAATATCAACTCTAGTTAGGTGGCCAAAATAACTATGCCACTACAGGAGGTTAAACAGATAGTATGGAAACAATTGTAAATAAAATTATCGATTCTGTTATATATCTTAGATTACATATCAGAAGATCTATATTTTGACCAATAGAGCTTTTGCTGTGCTAGGCATGCACAGAAGCGGCACAAGTTGTCTAACCGCAATGATGGAGCATGCTGGAATTCATCTTGGGACTGTATCTCGGCACAACAAATTTAACCTTAGAGGAAATCATGAAAACCCGTTAATTTTGAAATTGAGCGATAATTTATTGGTGGAATGCGGTGGTGATTGGCGATTGCCCCCCTCAGTTGTTACCTGGACTACTAAACACAAGCGGGTTAGAGATCAAATAATTACAAGTTATGCTCATGTTGATTGTTGGGGCTTTAAAGATCCGCGGACATTATTCACATTAGATGGTTGGCTAGAAGCACTACCGAACCTTAATCTAATTGGAATATTCAGACACCCTCACTCAGTGGCATTGTCATTACACCGTAGAAACTCCGACCTTAGCATTGAGGAAGGGTACAAAATTTGGTTTGCCTATAATAAAAAACTTTATTACTACTTGGACAAATACAAATTCCCTATTTTAAAATTCGAAGCACAGGGGTTCCTTGATGATTTTGAAAGGATAAGAAAAAAATTTAAGCTTCCCGCCCAACATCAGGCTGAGCGGGAAGACATATATGATCCTTCGCTGCATTCTAAGACAAGCCAAAACATACAACTACCCGATGAGGTTGAAATTCTCTTTAATAAGCTGAATGAAAGGGTAATCCAAAACTAACTCAAAAGTAGAATTTACTCGCAAACCAACGAAAGGCGCTTTTTACGGGGATCATTTTATTTAGTTGACCGATAGAAAAAACACTTGCTCTGGGAACAATTCGAAAGATTGAGGTATAGCACTACGGTTCTTTTGTATAATTAAAGACTCTTTGGTTCAGAGCTATCTAAGGCCTGCGATTTTGTCAACAGTTGTGTCCATTGTGTCGGTGTAATTCTCTCTTTTTTTGAATTCTTTTATATTGCCTAGGTATGTGCCTGCACATAGGGTTTTTTGTATTATTTCAACTATTTCATCTTTATTGTTTGTGGCGTCTATGCATCGACCAAGCCCAAGACGCTCTATTGCATTTGCATTTCTAGCCTGATCACCTACTATTGTGGGTACAACAAACATGGGTACATTATAGTTTATGCACTCCCATACCGTCCCTACACCGCCAAAAAAAGCAAGACCTTTCATGTTGTAAAAATAATCTGAAAATTTCACCCAAGCATGCAAATTTGCTGAGTTCCCAAGTTGCCTTTTTAGGGCCTCATAAATCTGCTCTTGTGCACCTGTAAATATTTCAACTGAACTAAATAATTGTCTGATTTGCATCAAGCAGTGTAGTGTCTGCATCATTTTTTCAGGGGGCCCAGAGTTTCCGTAGGATATGCCGAAGCTATGCCTTTCTGTGTCTTCTGCTCGATTATCAAAATGGTAGACATATGCAGAGTTTGCTACTTGATTGCAATCATAAAAGGATTTTCCTAAGAAGCATATATTCAAATAAGCTGAGTAACCCCATAGAGATGTAAGGCGGCCTTTATTCCAATTAAGCTTGTCCTTTATTTGTTCGCCCACTTCAACATAGTCCTGTATTGGGGTCGCCACCATACTAACACCAGCTTTGCTCTTACTCCAATAACCTCCCGGTGAGCCCACAGATACTGAGGGTATTTGTAGTTGCTCCGATATAAGGAAACCAATCTGAAGCACCCGATCAAGTAATATAATGTCAGGGCTGATTAATTTAATTTCAATGTATAATTTTTTAATTAGCTCAATTCGTGTTATGAATTCTTTGCTGTGTTTTGATAGCAATTGAGTCGTGAAGAAAGGGCGTATATGCAACGCCGCTGTTTCAGTAAACGAATACTTATTAAAACCACACTTCACAAGTGTGCTTAAGTGTACTGGTGGTGCTGCCCATATAATTTCGTGGCCCTGGTTTTTCATGGCCTCGGCTAGTCGCAAAAACCCCATTCCTCCGAAATCTATATGCCCGGAAAATTCTGATACTATGCATAGTACCTTCATTAGGATAATCTCTCTTTCAAACTCAAGAATTCAAGCCTCTTGGCCTCAGTTAAAATTATGCTGTAAGCAAAGCTAATACGAGCCACCTAATTAACCAGCTTTCTAATTAATTTCAAAATTGGCAGAGTAAGCTTCCACTTTTTTGGTATTGAGCCCCAGTTCACCCTAACCACTTCAACCGATTCCTGATAATGTAATTCAGTGTAATTTGAGGTTTTTGTGTCTTTGTGTGCTCTCGTGGCCGCCACAAATTCTCTAAGGTATTTCGTGAAATTATATGATTTGAATAGCCGCCACCAAAGATCATAATCAAAAGCCATTTGCATGCTTTCATTCAAGCCCCCAACAGAGTCCCATGCGGTTCGCTTAATCAGTGTTGCTGGTTGGGCGATAAAGCAGAAATTTGCAAATAGCCAAGGGATAAAAGGCATGGTCAGATAAGGGAGTAGTTTCTTTCCCGATGCAGATATAGTCCAACAACGGCCATACACAAACGGCGCCTGGTCCTCAGCTTGCAGTGTTGCGAGCATTTTCTTCAAACCGCCCGGATAGTAGAGGTCATCCGAATTCAGCCAACAAACATAAGGCGCGGTTCCTTGGGCGATACCTTCATTGATTGCCGCCGCCTGACCCTCGTCAGGGTGACTGCGCCAACCGGCCAACTGTGATTCCCATTGCTTGATAATTTCCAATGAATCATCTGTTGAACCACCATCCATCACAAAAACTTCCACCGGCAAATCTTGCTGAAATATCGATTCCAATGCTGCATTCAAGTAACTACCCTGATTAAGGGAAGGAACCGCTATTGTTATCAGCGGATTATTCAAGTTGAATTCCTGGCTCTGTATTTTTTATACATAGGAGCATTGTAATAGGGTACCAGACAGGATACTACAGGTGCGGGACATGCTGCTGCCTGACCCTCAGCCGGATAACTACGCCAGCCTGCCAACTTTGGTTTCCATTGTTTAATAAAAAACCTCGCATTGTTCGATCCGCGGGCCCTCAGGCAAGTCAAAACTCACGCCAGCGTAGTGAGCGGCAAACATTGTTTTCTAAATAAGTAATATCATAATAGTATATTTCATGGTTAATCAACTATAATACTACTATGGTATTACTTATTACGGTTTCCAAAGCCCAAAAAAAACTCTCAGACAACCTCCGTGCGCGCAGACTTGCTGTTGGCTTAACCCAACAAGGGCTGGCCAGACGATCGGGGGTAAGCCTGCCCACACTGCGTAAATTTGAACAAAAAGGCCTTATCTCCCTTGAGTCATTCCTAAAACTTTTGCTGGTGCTGGATGGGCTCACCCAGCTTGTTGCTGCCACTGCACCACCACAAATGGAATTTTCTAGTATTGATGAAGTCTTGGCCATGAAGAAAAAACCTGTACGCAAGAAAGGCTGGCGAAAATGAGTTTTATTCCACTAGCTCAAATTAACATCAGCCTAGTATTGGCTAGTGGCAGTTTGCCTGTGGGGAAATTGGCACTGCGCGATAAAATAATCTACTTTGAATATTCCCCTGACTTTCTGCAGTCCGGGTTAAATATTTCGCCTTTACACTTACCCTTAAAACCAGGGCTGCGAATTTTTGAGCAGGGTCTTTTTGATGGCTTGCCCGGGGTTTTTAATGATAGCCTGCCAGATGGCTGGGGTCGTTTGCTACTTGATCGCCACCTGCGTAAGCAGGGAATCCTGGGGCGGCAGTTGAGCCCTCTCGACAGGCTGGCCTATGTTGGTTCCTTAGGTATGGGCGCGCTAGTTTATACACCAGATCATAGTATTACATATACAAGTTCCGAAATTAATCTGGATACGCTTGCTACACAAGTTCAAGAAGTGCTTGTTGGGGAAGCCAAGGATGTGCTGCAGGAGCTATTGTTTCTTAATGGCTCCTCGGCCGGGGCGCGACCAAAAGCGGTTATAGGGCTTAGCCATGATTCCTTTAAAATCATTCATGGGGCGCAAGCATTACCAGAATCTTATTCACACTGGTTGGTAAAATTTGCAACTGCCGAAGATGGTGCTGATGCCGGGGCCATTGAATATGTTTATGCACTGATGGCTCAAGATGCCGGCATTACAATGACTAAAACACACCTGTTTGCCGGAGAGAAAACTGCAGGGTATTTTGCTACCCGGCGTTTTGACCGTGATGGCGCACAGCGCAAGCACACTCACACCGCCTGCGGTTTACTGCATTCAGACTTCCGCCTACCCTCGCTTGATTATGAAGACCTGCTTAGCCTCACCAGCATACTAACCCGCGATATACGCGAAGTTGAAAGAATGTTTAGGCTGGCGGTATTCAATGTACTGGCACATAACCGCGATGATCACGGTAAAAATTTCAGCTTCTTGATGGATGAAGCGGGTGAATGGAAGCTTGCGCCCGCTTATGACTTAACCTTTTCAGCTGGACCTGGTGGCGAACAAAGCACAACAGTTTTAGGTGAGGGTAGGAACCCAAACAGGGAACACCTATTAAAACTTGGGCTGGATGCAAAGCTTGGCCGGGAGGACATTGCTGATATATTTGCGCAAACAAGTCAGGCCTTGAGCCGTTGGCCAAAACTTGCTGGTGTACATGGGGTAAGTCGAGCTAATATTAGGCTGATTAGCACACGGCTTTCGATTTTGTGAAAACTAGAAGGTGTTAATTGTTATGTTTATAAATTGGCCATTTTAATAAAATGCAAGCCTGCCCCAAGCCTGGCTTGAAGCGCTCACTCCACAACTGGTGGCGATTAATGCGTTTTGACAAGCCTATCGGCATTTTATTGCTGCTGTGGCCCACTCTTTGGGCTCTCTGGATAGCCGGTGACGGCGGCCCAAGCATTAAAAACCTGATAATTTTTACTCTGGGCGTCATTCTAACCCGCGCCGGAGGCTGTATTATTAATGACTATGCCGATCGCAATATAGATGGGCGTGTTGCCCGCACCTCTCAGCGACCCTTGGCAACGGGCGAAATTAAACCAAAGCATGCATTAATTGGATTTGCTGTAATTATGCTGTTGGCATTTGGGTTGGTGTTGTTGACCAATGCATTGACGATTAAACTGGCTTTTGTAGCGCTGGCGCTAGCCGCGAGCTATCCCTTTTTTAAACGCTTTACTCACTTACCGCAGTTTATGCTGGGTCTTGCCTTCTCTTGGGGCATGGTTATGGCTTTTGCTGCAGAACAAAATCAGGTGCCAGCGGTTGCCTGGTGGCTGCTGGCGGCAAATCTTGTGTGGACAGTGTATTACGATACTTTGTATGCGATGGTGGATCGGGAAGATGATCTGGAAATTGGGGTTAAATCGACGGCGATTTTGTTTGGGCGCTTTGATTTGCAGATTTTGAGTGTATTGACGGTGGTTTTTTTGGGGCTATTAACGCAAGTAGGCTTACTTATTGGTGCAGGAGTAATTTATTTCAGCGGGTTGCTTGTCGCGGGGTTACTAATGCTCAGGCAACTGCTTCGTTGTCGGAGTCGCAAGGCTAGCGATTGTTTTTCGGCATTTTTGAATAATAATTATGTTGGGCTGGTAGTTTTTGCGGGGATTGTGGGCAGTTACTTAATGCAAGTTAAATAGGGTGGGCATTTATGCCCACGCAGCGAAATTATAAAGATCAGAGAAAAAAATTTTGCTTGGCTGGCTTTTACGCGTGGGCATAAATGCCCACCCTATCGGAGTTAAAGCTCCTCCATCTCAAAGTCTTCTTTGCCTACGCCGCAATCTGGGCAAACCCACCAGATGGGAATATCTTGCCAACGGGTACCGGGGGTAAAGCCTTCATCGGGATCGCCTTTTTCTTCGTTGTAAATCCAGCCGCAGACGATGCAAATCCAAATTTTATACTCGCTGTTGTTAGTTTCTTCGCTCACTATATTATCCATTTTGTTATTGCTGGTCGTTGTGCCACTGTTGCAACTTAATATCGGTGCTAAATATTAAATCACAAGCCCTAACAGGTTTCTGCCCCTGATCAGGTGGGAAGCGGTAAAATACACGCTGTTTTCGACAAGAATTAAGGATTTAAAAATGCACAGTAAGGAATTATTTACCCGCGCCAAACGCCATATACCGGGCGGGGTTAACTCACCGGTTCGTGCTTTTAATGGGGTTGGTGGTACACCAATATTTTTTGAGCGTGCTGAAGGCGCACATCTTTATGATGTCGACGGCAAAGCCTATATTGATTATGTGGGTTCTTGGGGGCCGATGATTGCGGGACACTCCCATCCCGCTATTTTAGCGGCTGTACAAGCTGCCGTTGCAAAGGGCCTGAGTTTTGGTGCCCCGGCAGCAGCAGAGGTTACCATGGCTGAGAAAATTTGTGGGCTAATTCCGGCAATGGACATGGTGCGCATGGTTAATTCCGGCACTGAGGCCACCATGAGTGCTCTGCGATTAGCTCGGGCGGCTACCAAGCGCGATCGTTTCATCAAATTCGAGGGTTGCTACCACGGACATGCCGATAGCTTTCTGGTGAAAGCCGGTTCCGGCGCCCTGACGCTGGGCGTGCCTACATCCCCGGGCGTACCAAAGTGCCTAGCGGACCTCACCGTGACGCTAGCTTACAACGATGAAACGGCCATTCGTGAATTTATGGCGGCTGAGGGTGACACCATTGCGGCCATTTTTGTTGAACCGGTCGCCGGGAATATGAATTGCATTCCTCCGCAGCCGGGATTTCTGGAAGCTTTGCGTGAACTTTGCGACACCCATGCGAGTCTGCTGGTGTTTGATGAAGTTATGACCGGTTTTCGGGTGGCTCTGGGTGGCGCGCAGGAGCGCTTTAATATCACCCCGGATCTTTCTACTTTCGGCAAAGTGATTGGTGCCGGCATGCCGGTCGGTGCTTTTGGTGGTAAACATAAATATATGCAGATGATTGCGCCCTCAGGCCCGGTATATCAGGCGGGCACGCTTTCCGGTAATCCGGTGGCGATGGCAGCCGGGTTGGCGAATCTGGAAATTATCAGCCAGCCCGGGTTTTATACCGAGCTTGAAAACAAAACTACCCGCTTGCTGAAAGGGCTTAAAGCCGCAGCCAATGAAGCTGGAGTTCCCCTAGCCACTACTCAGGTGGGTGGTATGTTTGGTGTGTTCTTTACTGATCTGAGTGAAGTCACCAACTTTGAGCAAGCCACCAATTGCAATATTGAACGTTTTAAACATTTTTTCCACGGCATGCTGGAGCGCGGGGTTTATCTTGCACCCTCTGCCTATGAAGCCGGATTTATGTCACAGGCACATAGTAATCAATTAATTGATGAAACTATCGCGGCCGCGGCTGCTTGTTTTCGGGAGTTGTAATGGAAATTTTCAGAGTATTTCAGGTAGAGGCAGCCCATCACTTGCCAAATGTACCGGCAGGACATAAATGCGCCCGCCTGCACGGGCATTCTTTCCGGATTGAAGTACATGTTTCCGGTGATGTGGGTGAACAAAGCGGTTGGGTGATGGATTTTGCCGATCTCAAGCTGGCGTTTCAGCCTTTGTATGACCGGCTTGATCATAATTATTTGAACGAGATTGAAGGCTTGGAAAACCCAACCTCTGAGAATCTGGCTCGCTGGATCTGGCAGAAACTACAGCCGGTGCTGCCGAGTATCAGCAAAGTTGTTGTTCAGGAAACCTGTAATGCGGGCTGTGTTTATCGGGGGAAGTAATTACAAACAAAAAAAACCGAAGCCGTTACCAGCTTCGGTTGAATATCCCGTAACGGAGCGTCTCAATATGAGAATCAACACCGGAGCATCGGTTGCCTGCTCCAGCGACAATGATTTTACGCATATAACGACGACAGCGACATGACATAGGTCAGTATTTCATCAAGCTACACTTAAATTGATCTTTATCAAGTGGCCACACCCATTTAAGCGCTATATTCTTCAGTCTGAGTAATTCATCTAATTATTGGGAACTATGAAAACAGCACTTGAAACAACTCATTTCGATGCAGGCCTGATTCGGAAATACAATAAGCAGGGCCCCCGTTATACCTCCTACCCGACCGCGGTTCAGTTTTCTGATAGCTTTAATGCAGCCGTTTACCGGCAACAGGTTCAGTTCAGTAATGAAGAGTTGATCCCCCGTCCGCTGTCGCTATATGTACATATTCCATTCTGTCATGAGCTTTGCTATTACTGCGGTTGCAACAAAAAAGTCAGCCAACACCCGGAACAGGCAGTCCCATATTTGCGCGCACTGTATCGGGAAATCGAACTACAGGCAGCACTATTTGACCACGACCGGGATGTGGTACAGCTACACTTTGGCGGCGGCACACCAACTTATCTAAGCGATGCGCAGCTGGCCGGGCTAATGGCGCAATTGCGTGAATATTTTAATATACCGCAAAGCGGTCGGCACGAATGGTCGATTGAAATAGACCCCCGTACCATGGATGAAAACCGTATCGACCTTCTCGCAGAGCTTGGATTTAACCGTATAAGCTTGGGAATACAGGACTTTAACCCGATTGTACAAAGGGTGGTAAATCGCATTCAAAGCCCTGAACAAACCGAAGCACTAATTGTTCGTGCGCGCCAGCAGGGCTTCCGATCTATTTCCGTGGATTTGATCTACGGCTTGCCGCATCAAACCGTCAACAGCTTCAAGCAAACTCTCGATACCGTCATCGCCATGCGTCCGGATCGTTTATCGATTTATAGTTATGCCCACTTGCCTGAACTGTTCCGCGCCCAACGGTTGATCAAAGAGGAAAGCCTGCCGAGTGCAGAAACCAAGCTGAAGATGTTTGCTGCAACCATTCAACAACTCACCACCGCCGGTTATCGCTATATCGGCATGGATCACTTTGCCCTTGAAAGCGATGAGCTTTGCGTGGCCCAAGATGAGGGGACATTGCAGCGTAACTTTCAGGGCTATTCCACCATGGCGCGCTGTGACCTCATCGGTCTGGGGGTAAGTTCAATCGGTCAAGTCGGGGATTGTTACTCCCAAAACCAGAAAATCATCGCTGACTACCAGGCCGAGCTGGAAAACGACCAACTGCCCATTACCAGGGGCTTGGTAATGAACGACGAAGACCGCCTACGCCGCACTATAATTCAGCAAATTATGTGTCAGGATAGGGTGAATTTCAACGCATTTTCAAACAAGTTTCATATTAATTTCCGCCAGTATTTTTCGGTGGAGCTGGAATTGCTCGAAGTACAGGCAGCCGACGGGCTTGTTGTGCTGACTGAGGACTATCTCGAAGTTACTCCGCAAGGGCGACTGTTGTTGCGTTCCATCGCGATGATCTTTGACCAATACTTAAAACAAACCGGCAATAAAGCCCGATTTTCCAAGATGATATAAGCCGACTATAAGGATTTAAGCATAAGGTCGTAAAATTAAATCTATCGTAACCTTTGAGCCTGAGCCGTTTGTAGCATAAAATAAACGCTGGTCAGCGATTAAAGTATTCATCTATGGTGGATCAGCAACTACATAAAGGAAAAACCGACGGGCTACGGAGCCCTAGGCTTGCTCCTGTGTCACAGGTAGCGTGCACCAAGTGCGGTCTCGGCAAGCTGTGCCTGCCTGCAACCATGGACTCCCCCCAGCTTAAAACCTTTGAAAAAATCGTCCATAAAACCCGTCCTCTACAAAACGGCGACCACTTATTCCGGGTGGCTGATGATTTTTCAGATATATACGCTGTCCGCTCCGGCTGCTTCAAAACATATGTTGTAGATGCTGCCGGCCGCGAACAGGTTTTAGGTTTTCATCTCGCCGGCGAACTGCTCGGACTGGATGCTATTTATCAAGGCGTGCATGTAAGCAATGCCACAGCACTGGGAACCAGCAGCGTATGTAAGCTGCAATATGATGAGGTCACCACGCTATCCCAGCAAATGCCTGAATTACAAAACCATATGTTTCGCCTGTTGAGTCGGCGTATTTCGGACCTCTCCGCAGCCGCAGCTGATCACTCGGCCGATGAGCGCATGGCAGCGTTTTTGCTAAGCCTGGCATCTCGTTTCAAAGCTCGGGGATACTCCTCCAAAGAATTCAATCTGGCAATGTCGCGAAGCGATATCGCCAATTACCTGCGTTTGGCAACAGAGACTGTTAGTCGGGTGCTCGCCCGTTTCCAGAAAAAAGGTCTAATTAAAGTAGACCGCAAGCTTGTGCAGTTGTTAGATAAAGACGCATTATGTAAAGCCGCCGGAACCGCTACCTGGTAAAGTCGGGATAACAGTGAGATGAAATTGTTACTGGTGTTACTATCGACATAATAATAGACTCCCTACAGGGAGAGAATAAGAAAATTTTACGGGGCTTTTATGAAAAAAACCGATATCAGCAACCCCGATTACTTTCATAAAGTAGTCGATTGTCAGTGGGCCTGTCCCGCACACACCGATGTTCCGGAATACATTCGCCTGATTTCCCAGGGGCGCTATTCCGATGCCTATATGGTGAACCGGCACAGCAATGTATTTCCCGGGATTCTCGGCCGGGTTTGTGACCGCCCCTGCGAACCGGCCTGCCGCCGTGGCCGGGTAGAAGAAAAGCCGGTTGCCATATGCCGCTTAAAACGCGTAGCCGCTGACCACAAAGATGATATTCAAGACCGCCTGCCCACTATCCCTACAGAAAAAAATGGCTATAAAGTAGCTCTGGTAGGGGCCGGCTGTGCATCGTTAGCAGTCGCTAACGACCTCATGCCATTAGGTTATGAGTGCACCATTTTTGAAGCTCAAGATGTTCCCGGCGGCCTGATGCGTTACAACATTCCTTCGTTCCGCCTGCCTGCTGAAGTTTTAAATGAAGAAATCGACAACATCGTAAATATGGGTGTGGACCTGCGCTTGAACACTCCTGTTGAAAGCCTGAGCACTTTATTGAACGAGGGTTATGATGCAGTCTTTGTCGGTACCGGCGCGCCTCAAGGTAAAGATCTGGTGCTACCCGGCAGAGAAACTGATGAAAACCTACATATTGGTATCGACTGGCTAAAATCCGTAGCCTTTGAGCATATCGAAAGCATTGGCGAACGAGTTTTGATTATCGGGGTTGGCAATACAGCCATGGATTGCTGTCGCACCTCTCTGCGCCTCGGGGCCAAAGAGGTCAAGGTGATGGCGCGTAAGCCGCGCGAATTCTTTAAGGCTTCTGCCTGGGAGCTGGAAGATGCCGAAGAAGAAAATGTCGAAATTGTAATCAATCATTCACCCCGCGAGTTCGTCATTGAAAACGGCAAGCTTACCGGCATGATTTTTGACCTGATGGAGTACGAAGTTGATAATAACGGCCGTATTACCAAATCCACAACCAACGGTGAAGTGATGATTCCCTGTGATGATGTCATCCTCGCCATCGGTCAGGAAAACGCCTTCCCCTGGATTGATGAAGCCGCTGGAATTAAGTTTAATAAATGGGACGAGCCGGAAGTAGATGAAACCACTTTTCAGTCAAATGTTGCTGGCGTTTTCTTCGGCGGCGATGCGGCATTTGGCCCGAAAAACATCATTTGGGCAGTAGAGCACGGACATCAGGCTGCTATTTCCATCCATCAGTATTGTCAGAAGCTACCACTGACCGAGCGCCTGCCGGACTTGGTCAACCTTACCAGCCAAAAAATGGGCATGCACGAATGGAGCTTTCCCAACCAGTTCAACCCGGCACACCGTTCACAAATGCAGCATGTAGACTTAGTCAATCGCTTTAAGGATCTGAATACTGAAGTCGAGCTGGGTTTTGATGCTGAACAAATGGCAACTGAAGTTGAACGCTGTTTGAACTGTGATGTGCAGACCGTGTTTACCGATGACTTGTGTATAGAGTGCGATGCCTGTGTGGATATATGCCCTACTAACTGCATTACTTTCACCGACTTAGCTGAAACTGAAGACCAGTTGCGCGACCAACTGAAAGCCCCAGCGGATAACCACGAACAGGATTTATATGTTTCCGGGCCATTAGTACAAACCCAGCGGGTAATGGTTAAAGATGAAAACTTATGTCTTCACTGCAGCCTGTGTGCTGAACGCTGCCCAACCGCTGCCTGGGATATGCAAAAATCCCTGCTTACCCACCCTCACGCCCAATAACGAGAAAACTAACCATGCCAGACACCCACAGCCGGGCCAATGACTTTGTATTAAAAATCGCCACCGTAAACGGCACCGGTTCCGCCAGCGCCAACGGATTGCTGATGAAAGCAATTTTCCGCTCCGGGGTTCCGGTTAGTGGCAAAAATCTGTTTCCTTCAAACATTCAGGGCATGCCTACATGGTATGAAATCCGCGCCAACGGCCAAGGCTGGTGTGGTCGTTCCGAGCGGGTTGATTTAATGGTGGCGATGAATGCCCAAACCTACCAGAAAGATTTGGCACTAGTGAGCCCGGGAGGCTATTTGCTTTATGACAGCACTTGGCCCCGTGATAAAAGCATGCAGCGTGAGGACATTACCACTGTAGGCATACCGTTCGCCAAGCTGGTCAACGAGCATTTTGCTAACGCCCGCATCCGCATTCTGATGAAAAACATCGCCTATGTGGGCGCCGTTTGTGCCTTTCTGAATATTGACATGGATATCGTAAAAACCTTGCTGGAAGAGATTTTTGCCAGCAAACCAAAGTTGGTAGGCGGTAACCTGGAGGCAATTAATCTGGGTTATAACTATGTTCACGAACATTTTGATTACCCGCTTGCGTTCCGCATCGAAGCCTCTAAAAATCTCGATCACTCTATTATGATTGATGGCAACACCGCCGCCGGGCTGGGTTGTGTGTATGCCGGGGCAACGGTTGGTGCTTGGTATCCGATTACCCCATCTACCGGGGTGATGGATAGTTTCAAAGCTTTCTGCCAGCAATTTCGCACCACCGAGGATGGCAAAAACCGCTTTATCATTATTCAGGCTGAAGATGAGCTAGCCGCCGCCGGTATGGCCATCAGCGCAAACTGGGCCGGTGCAAGGGCGTTTACCCCGACATCAGGTCCGGGCATTTCCCTGATGAGTGAGTTTATCGGCCTAGCCTATTATGCTGAAATCCCCTGTGTGTTTATTAATGTCCAACGCACCGGACCTTCCACTGGAATGCCAACCCGCACCCAACAGTGTGACCTAATGTTATGTGCATTTGCCTCCCACGGCGACACCCGCCACCCATTCTTATTGCCGAAAGACCCACACGAATGTTTTCACATGGCCATTCAGTCTTTTGATCTGGCTGAGCGCTTACAAACCCCGGTATTTATGCTTAGCGATCTGGACATTGGCATGAATGACTGGATGGTTGATGAAATTTCCTTCGATGACAATTATGTACCCGATCGCGGTAAAGTTTTGAGCGATGAAGATCTCGAAAAAGTGGAAAACTTTTACCGCTTCGATGATGTCGATGGTGATGGCATACCCTATCGCACCTACCCCGGCAGCAGCAAAAAAGGCGTTTATTTTGTACGCGGATCCGGACATAACCGCTTTGGCGGCTATACCGAAGACAGCGACGAGTATCAACAAGTTGTCGACCGCTTATTAGTAAAGTGGGACACCGCAAAAGTATTAATGCCGGCACCGGTGTTGCAAAAAGCTAATGAAGATACCCGCATCGGGCTGATTGCCTACGGTAGTACCGACCTTTCCGCCCGCGAAGCGATTGCCTTGCTAGCAGAAAAGGGGGTTGCGGTTAACTACCTGCGCTTACGCGCTTTTCCATTCAACCAGGATTTAAGCGATTTCCTCGACAATCATGACAGCGTTATGGTGGTCGAGCAAAACCGCGATGGCCAGATGCGCTCCCTGATAGAACTGGAAACTTCAGTCAACCCAGGCAAGTTATCCTCCGTACTCTATTATGCCGGCATGCCAATTTCCGCCGATAGCATTTATAAGGGCGTGCTTAAACAACTCAACAGGGAGTCGCTAGCATGACTTATCAGGCTAAACCAACCATTGATTTTCCCGGTCTTACAAAAAACAAACTGGGATTAACCCTGCGCGATTATGAAGGGGTTGCATCAACCCTGTGCGCCGGTTGCGGACACGACTCCATTACCGCTGCCATTGTACAAGCTTTCTGGGAGCTGGATACCCGCCCGGAAGAAGTCATAAAGATTTCTGGCATTGGTTGTTCGAGCAAGACCCCGGCTTATTTTTTGAGTGGCTCACATGGCTTTAATTCTGTGCACGGTCGTATGCCCTCGATTGCAACTGGTGCTATGGCTGCCAATCGCAATTTCTATTGTATCGGGCTTTCCGGTGACGGTGACTCACTCTCGATCGGCATGGGTCAGTTTGCCCATGTTATTCGGCGCAACCTGAACATGCTTTATATTATCGAAAACAACGGCGTTTATGGCCTTACCAAAGGTCAGTTTTCAGCCGCTGCCGACCCTGGCAGCACCAATAAAAAAGGTGATGTGAATCATCTGCAGGCTATCGATCCGGTATCCACCGCCATTACTCTGGGTGGTAGCTTTGCCGCGCGCAGCTTTTCCGGCGACAAAGAGCAACTGGTGCCACTGATTAAAGCCGGTCTGAAACACCGTGGCTGTGCCATCTTGGATGTGATTTCTCCCTGTGTTACCTTTAATAACCACATTGGTTCAACCAAAAGTTACGAGCATGTGCGGGAGTTTTATCACCCAGCCATTCATACCGATTTTGTCCCACCCAGCGAAGAAATCCGCGCAGCCTATGCTGACGGCGAAGCCATGCCGATTGAGTTACACGACGGCACTACGCTGGTGTTGAAAAAAACCAATGAAGAGTATGACCCGACTTCGCGACAAAAAGTCTTGCATTATCTGGAAAAACACCGCCTCAAGCAGCAAATAGTCACCGGCTTGTTATATGTCAACGAAGACCTGCCCACTATGCATCAGGCCTGTGATACTGTCCCTGAAGCTTTGGTACACCAGGATTATAAAGACTTGAACCCGGGTAGTGAGGCGTTGATGAAACTGCAGGAAAAAATGCGCTAGTGACGAGCGTTTTGTTTGGCAGGCTTAGCGGGGCTACATCATAGTTTTGATCTACTGCCCTATCATCAACTATGTCACTGTTATTACACTACCTCACTGAACACATTAGTATTTATTAGGTCTGATAATCAGAATTAGTGTTAAGGTGTTGTTTCAGCGACAAAAAAGGCTCCGGCCTTGTTAAATCAGGCGCCACCAACGAATGAATACTCGAAAAAACCATCACAGCCTCTACAACCTGCGCGAAGAGATTGCTAATGCCGTCACCCATGGCATTGGTGCGGTATTGGGTATTACGGCCTTAGTGTTATTGGTAATTATGGCCCTAACCCAACAAGACAGCATGCGCCTGGCGGCGGCCATCACCTACGGCAGCAGTCTAATTTTGCTATATGTGGCCTCTACCCTCTACCACTCGGTTCCCGGGCAACGCGCCAAGCGATTTTTCCAGAAACTAGATCACGCAGCTATTTATGTTTTAATTGCCGGCACTTATACACCGGTTCTGCTTATCAGCATGAAAGGCGCATGGGGCTATACCCTCATGGGTATCGTCTGGAGCATTGCGGTGTTCGGGGTATGTTTTAAGTTTTTCTTCCACGACCGCTTTGAAAAACTTTCCCTGTTTAGCTATATCGCTATGGGCTGGATCGTAGTTTTTGCCGCCTCAGAGTTAATTATAAAAGTCCCCACTGGTGGCTTGCTATTCTTGCTGGCCGGTGGCCTCGCC
The DNA here is from genome assembly GCA_021648125.1 of Lysobacterales bacterium. Classification (GTDB taxonomy): domain Bacteria; phylum Pseudomonadota; class Gammaproteobacteria; order Xanthomonadales; family SZUA-36; genus SZUA-51. The sequence goes on along the minus strand of JAKITK010000008.1, from coordinate 70,745 downwards.
TACACTCTGGGCACAATTTTTTACGCCAACGACCGCATCCCATACAACCATGCTATTTGGCACCTATTTGTGCTCGCTGGCAGTGTGCTACATTTTATAGCGATCTACAATTATGTTATGCCATCAGCCGCAAGCTTAGCCTGATCATGGAAAAGCGTTTAATAGAACTCGAGTCCCGCCTGACATTTCAGGACGACCTCATTGAGAGCCTCAACGAGGCTGTTATCCAACAACAAAAACAAATCGAACGGCTCGAACTCATCAGTAAAACGCTGGCCGAGCGTCTGCGTGGTCTTTCCGGCTCAGCGGGCGCGGATGAAAGCCCGGGGCACGAAGTCCCACCACATTATTAATACCCCAAACCCACAGATGGGGACAATAGACAGTAACAATTGTTGCTATAGGTTTTTTTCAAACCGCTAGTGCGCCTAATAGTGCTATTCTATGACCCTTCACATTTCAAATCACATTTTTGGAGAAAAACATGAGTAATAGTGTTCCTCAAGTAAATTTTATGACCCGCGTTCGCGATGAAAGCATCGACGGCGACAACCCCTTCCGCTGGCAACCACTAAGCAGCAATGATATCTTTGCCGGCAAGAAAATTGTACTGTTTGCCCTACCTGGTGCCTTCACCCCGACCTGCTCCACTTCACACCTGCCCGGTTATGAAGCCAACTTCCAGGCACTGCAAGACCAAGGCGTTGATGAAGTTTGGTGCCTGAGCGTTAATGATGCTTTTGTGATGTACCAATGGGGTCTCAGCCAAAAAACTGACAATGTGCGCTTACTGCCTGATGGCTCCGGCGACTTTTCCCGGCTTATGGGAATGCTGGTGAAAAAAGATAATGTAGGTTTTGGCCCGCGCTCATGGCGCTATTCAATGTTTGTGGAAGATGGTGTCATCAGCAAAATGTTTTCTGAAGCGGGAATAATGGATGATGCACCCGCTGACCCGTTTGAGGTTTCCGATGCCGACACGATGCTCAACTGGCTGAAAAACCGATAACTGGCTGAAAAACCGATAGGCAAATGCGTACAGTAGTTCTACTACTGCTATTCACCCTCGTCCCTGCGTCGCTATTGGCGCAGGATGACCCAGTAGCGAGCTTTGCTGATGCCCTTTCTACTGATGCAGCTTTGCGGAAATTAGAACAAGGGAAAGCCATTACCGGCAGCTTTGATCTAGAAACCAAGCCTCGGTCTGCCTCAATTTGGGGCGCTATCCGCATTCCGGCCTCGCCTCAAGCTATTATCAAGCTAATCCGTGATTGCCCTAACGCTCCGCGCTACCATAAAAAACTAAAGTTCTGCGAGATTATCAGTAGCGATGAGGTGGGTGATGGTGATGATGATGAAGAAATTCTCCACCAACAACTAAAAATCAGCTGGTTCAGCCCACTGCTCGACTACACTTTTCGGGCAAAATATAACGATAATGCGATCCGTTATACGCTAATTTCAGGCGATTTAAAAATTCTGCAGGGCGGCTGGAATGTCTACCCCGACCCCGGTGCTAACAGTGGCTTGTTGGTCTACTTTATTAGCATCAAACCGGCAGCACCAGTGCCTTTGTGGGTGGTCACACGCGTATTACAGTCAGATATTATCAAAACCTTGCAAACAATGCGTGAGCTGCTGAGTTTAAAGGGTAATACTTGGTTAACGGATGAATAACTAAACGCCGGTCTAACTTATCGCCTTTTTAATTTTTAGATTGTTGTTCAAACAGATACTCTAGAGTTTCAGCAGCATGCCGGGTGTGGGGTATAACAATAGAGCCGCCCACCATCAGCGCCACCGACATCGCCTCATCAATTTGATCACGCTGCCAGCCGTTGGCAACACATTGTTCCAGGTGGTAGTCAATACAGTCATTACAACGCAGCACCATGGATGCCACCATCCCCAATAACTCCTTCTCCCTGCGACTAAGAGCAGCATCCGCATAAACGGTTTTATCCAGCCCGAAGAAGCGTTTTATAGCAAGGCTTTTGGTGTTAAGAACTTTCTGGTTACCGGCTTCACGGCGTTGTTGAAAATCCTCAAAAGGATGTGTTTTGCACTCGCTCATCCGCCCTGCTCCTCAATCGCCTTGCGTTGTTTTTCTGCGGCGTCCTGCAAGGATTTTTCAACACCCCGGGCCTTATCCAAAGCTTGAAATTGCTCTTCCATGATCCTTTGTGTGGGTTTTTCTAGAGCAGCCGCATCTGCCGTTTGCTCGGGCTCCTCACAAGCTGTCAAAGCCAGTATCAGCAGTAGCAGAGAAAAAATTTTAAGCATTCTAGACCTCAGATCTCGTTGTCTACCAGCATCTCAGCTTGTTGTTGCTCAACATCGACTCGCGGAGGGTCAATAAAGCGAATGCGTTTACCGCCGTAAAATACATCTTTGAATTCTTCACGAGAAACCGCCACATAGCGATCATTGCCGCCGATTTCAACCTGTGCGCCTTCGCGCACCGCATAACCTTTGTCGTCTACACGCACCACCATGGTGGCTTTTTTGCCCGTGTGACAAATGGTTTTCAGCTCGCGTAAATGATCCGCCCAAGCCAGTAGATACTTGCTGCCTGAAAACAGTTCGCCCTGAAAATCAGTACGAATACCATAGGCCAGCACCGGAATTTTCAGACGATCAACGATTTCACCCAGCTGGAAAACCTGTTCCTTGCTCAAAAACTGGGCTTCATCTACAAGTACACAATCCACCACCTGCTGCTCACGCATGGCCTCAGTTTTCCAAAACAAATCATCATCGGCGCTGAAACTGGTAGCAGGTGCCTCCAGACCAATGCGTGATTTTATGATACCGCTGGCGTTACGGTCATCTAGTATTGGTGTATACAGTAGTGGGTGCAGGCCGCGTTCGCGATAATTCCACGCGGACTGCAACAGGGTGGTGGTCTTACCAGCGTTCATGCTGGAGTAGTAAAAATAGAGCTTTGCCATTGCTTGTTAATTACCCGAAAGAAGAAAAGTATAAATCGCTCTCAATTCTACGCCAAAGCCTGTCACAATACTCGACTGAAAAATCAAATACACAAAGATTCTGAGATTCCGACAAAATGAAATTAAACCCGCAACAACAGGCCGCAGTGGAGTACCTTTCTGGACCCCTGCTGGTATTGGCGGGAGCCGGTAGTGGTAAAACCCGGGTAATTACCGAAAAAATCGCGTATCTGGTCAGCAATATGGGCTTGGCGCCGGAGAAAATCGCAGCGATTACCTTTACCAATAAAGCTGCCCGCGAAATGCGCGAGCGCATTGGCAAGCGACTGAAAAACCACAATATTCGCGGCCTTACCCTATGTACTTTTCACGCCCTCGGTTGGCGTATCCTCAGAGAACACGCCAGCGTGTTGGATTATCGCCCCGGTATTAGTATTCTTGATGAACGCGACACCATGCAGTTGGTGCGCGACTTGCTGGTTCCTGGCACCAAAGCCGATATTGTGCGTCAGGCCCGCTGGCAGCTTTCACGCTGGAAAAATATGGCGCTGGATGTCATTGAGGCTGAAGAACATGCCTCTTCCCCCGGAGAAATTGCCGCGCTCAGCCTGTACCAGCGTTATCAGACTCAGCTAAAAACCCTAAATGCGGTTGATTTTGATGATCTCATTATGCTGCCGCTACAATTGCTTCAACGCGAGGAAATTCGCACGCTCTGGCAAGAAAAACTAAGGTATTTATTAGTCGATGAATATCAGGATACCAACGAGACTCAATACCGACTGTTACAGCTATTATCTGGTAGCCGCGGGGCATTTACCGCGGTGGGCGATGACGACCAATCTATTTATGCCTTCCGTGGGGCGCAGCCGGAAAACATCAATCAGCTTGGCATTGACTACCCGCGGCTAAAAGTTATCAAGCTAGAACAAAACTACCGCTCTAGCGGGCGGGTGCTCAAGGCAGCGAATGCGGTCATCGCCAATAACCCGCATACCCATGAGAAAAAACTCTGGAGCGCCCTGCCAGAAGGTGAGCTGATAAGAATAATTCCCTGCGAAGATGAACAGGATGAAGCGCGCAAAGTAACCAGTGAGATTCTGCACCGGAAATTTACCCGCAACAGCCAGTTTGGTGAGTTTGCGGTGCTTTATCGGGGTAATTTTCAGTCACGGGTGTTCGAACAAGCCCTGCGGGAACAGCAAGTTCCTTACCACCTCAGCGGCGGTATATCTTTCTTCGATCGCACTGAAATTAAAGATTTGCTGTGTTATTTCCGACTGCTGATTAACCCTACCGATAACACCGCATTTTTACGCGTTGTAAATACCCCAAAACGCGGACTCGGTGCCGGTACGGTTGCCAAGGTAGCCGAAACGGCTGCTGCAATGCAGTGTGGCCTGCTTGATGCGGCGCGCCACAGCCACTGTATTAACCGACTCGGCCCGAGAATGGCCGAGTCGCTACAAGACTTTACCGCAACCATTCTACGCCTGGGCGCGGCTGGCGAACATGGCGACCCAATGACTGCCATTGAGGATTTGCTGACCGCTATTAACTACTCTCAATGGTTACAAGACCAAGCGGAAACCCCTAAAGATGCAGAGCGTCGCCAAAAAAATGTTGATGACCTACTGCGCTGGATTACCCGACTGGCCGAGAATGGTGGGCCGGGGATGAATTTAACCAACCTGATCGGACAGCTCAGTTTGATGACCTCACTAAATGATGATGAAGACCCGGGGCAGGTGGTTCGGCTAATGACTCTACATGCTGCCAAAGGGCTGGAGTTTAAGCATGTGTTTATGGTCGGGGTAGAGGAGGGGTTGTTACCGCACAAAATGAGCTTGGATGAGGGTGGTGAAGACGAAGAGCGCCGCCTGATGTATGTTGGCATTACCCGTGCTGAAGAAACCCTGACGATCTGTCATGCCAAAAAACGCAAACGCTTCGGTGAAGTATTAAAGTGTAAACCCAGCCGTTTTCTTGATGAGTTACCGGAAGAGTGCATTCTGCGTAGTGGCAGTGGTTCAGAAATTGAAATATCCGAAAAACAAGACCGCGCCAAAGCCCACCTGGCGAATTTGGAAGCAATGTTTGGAGGCTAGGGTGCGGCTAACGGCACTCTACGAATTTTTGGGGATGCCGCTGTATTCTTTTGTGACTTTGGTGATGCTGACTTTCCAGCTTTTGTACCACTTATTGGCCAGGTTTTGGGCGCTTTTATGTACCGGATCCTGTTTCCAGCGGCGGATATCTTCCAGTGAGTCCCAGCGGGAAATGGCAATTTCGGATGTGCCTTCACTGACCGCCTCAAAACCCAGACAACCATAGTCATCGAAAGCCAGCTGGCGCAGTTTTTCTGCCATCGCAAAATAATGCTGATCAGGTTCAATCAATTCGGCGGTAAAAACTACTAAATACATAGTGCTGCTGTCCTGTTAACTAAAAAAGTGTCTTGCTGAGCTTCAATCCGGTACCCCTCTACAGGCGTGCTGCATTAAATGTATCACAATCACTCATTTTGCCACTCTGAAAGCCAGTCTTAAACCATCGAACTCGTTGTTCGGAGGTCCCGTGGGTAAAGCTTTCAGGCATAACCCTTCCCCTGGCTTCTCGCTGCAGGCGGTCATCACCGATTGCACTTGCAGCAGTCAGCGCCTCTTCGATATCACCCGGATCAAGAATATCCTGGTTGTGATAACCCCAAATACCGGAAAAACAATCCGCCTGTAGCTCAACTCTTACCGAAAGCGCATTCACCTCAGCCTTGCTACGGCCACGCTTTGCCTTACCGACCTGATCTGAAACCCCGATGATTTTCTGTATATGGTGGCCAACCTCATGGGCTATTACATAAGCCTGGGCAAAATCGCCGCCAGCACCATATTTGTTTTTTAGGTCATCATAAAAACTTAAATCGATATAAATCTTCTGGCCCGCACCACAATAAAATGGCCCCATCTGTGAGGATGCTGATCCGCAACCCGAATTCACCGCATCGGTGTACATCACTAGAGTAGGGTCAACATAACGCTTACCGCTGGCGGAAAAAACCTTCCTCCAGGTATCTTCGGTGCTAGCAAGCACAACGGTGGTGAAGTCTGCCAATTGCTGTTGTTTTTCTGTTGGTTTCCAGTTTTTATCAACTTTTGAACTAGGTGGCAGCATTTGGCTGATGACTTTTTCTGCCTGAAACAGGGTAGCCGGATTTATTCCGAAAAAATAAGAACCCACCAACACGATCACAATCATTCCGAGGCTGCCGCCCATTTTCCCACCACCACGACGGCGGCCACGGCGGTCATCTACATTGGTGCTTCTGCGTCCTGATTTCCAGCGCATTTTATAACTCCTCTTTTTTCATTAAATTACCGCTTTAGTCCCGTTAAATGGCTTAGTGTACTGCAAAGTGAATTCAGGTGGGTGCGCTTCTGCCGCGTCTTAGGACAAGCTTTTTTATAGCGGTAGTGCCGCGGCAATTTTTCCGGCATTGACTACACAGTCGTTCAGGCTGACACCTTTAAACGCATTGCCGGTAAGAATTAATCCCGGGTGTGCTTGTAACTTTTCTTCAATCTGAGTTAACCGCCCGGCGTGTCCAACCACATATTGAGGGATGGCTTTTTCATGCCCGAATATACGAATGAAATCGGGATCTGCCTTGAGCCCAAGAATATCGCGAAGGTCGGTTTGTAACTGGCTTATGAGTTGTTGGTCTGGCAACAATGCCAACTCAGGCCTTCTGGCACCGCCTATCATGCTGCGCAAAAGCACGGCCCCTTGCGGTGCTCTGCCAGGAAACAGGTTGGAATCTATTAGAGTGCCTAAAACCGCGCGTTTTTCTGTTGACGGCACCAAGTAACCAAAACCATCAAGAACCTTGCCAACATGCCGCTGTTGATAACCAAAGCAACAAACCGCTAGCGGCGGGTAAGGAATACCCATCAGCAGGCTCGCCAAATCCGAGTCTAAGTCCTCCAGCATGCGCGCTTGGGTGTATGCCGGTGATGCCAGTATCAGCGTGTCACATTCATGTTCGCTGCCATCGTTGGTCTGTATCAAGTAGCGATTAGCTGCACGACTAATCGACTGGATTGCGGTGGCGGTTCTAATTCGTGGCCCCAGCTGGCTTGCTAGCGCATCGGTTAATGCACTCATTCCATCAGCAAACGATGTCAGAGTACCGCCCGGGCCTGGGCCGGGTTGTTTTGAACTGCCTTGCGAACGAGCTTTGGATTGTAACTTGAGAAGACCGCGAATCAGACTCCCGTATTCAGCCTCCACCTGGTGAATTCGGGGAAAACAGCTGCGTAAGCTGAGTTTTTCTGCATCACCGGCAAATACTCCCGATGCCATTGGGTCTATCAGGCGTTCAAAAGCCTCACGACCGAGTCGGCGGGTAGCAAATTCCTGCAGGCTTTCATCCGGGTTGTTGGTACCACCGGCGAATATTTCATACATCACCCGCAAACGACCGGGAACCGTTAACAAATCCGAGGTGAAAAACTCCCAAGGCTTTTCCGGTAGCTTATGCAATGCGCCGCGAGAGTACACAAAGCGTTTTTTCGCCGCATGCTCAGCTGGCAACGCCGTAATACCCGCCTGTTGACATAAATCCAGCGTTTGCGGAATCTTATCAAGGAAACCATTAACCCCGCCTTCACACAAATACCCACCTTCGGTTTTCTCAGTCCATACCTTGCCGCCAACCCTGTCGCTGGATTCGAAAATGATAATTTCTGTTTCAGGATTTTTATCTAAAATTGCTTTAGCGGTGGCAAGTCCTGATATTCCCGCGCCTACAATGCATATCTTCATAGTTCTATTCTACCGCCAAACAAACATAATAAAACTTCGGATATGCGGCTTGAGGGGGTTTTTAACCGCTTAGAACATCGGTATATATGTTGTCCTAACCGGTAGTAAGTATTCGACATTGGGTATCATTTCTTGGCGCTGTTTTGGAAGAAAACGGGGAAGCTGGAGGACAAGGTATTCCGAAAGCTATTGATTCCTGCGGCAACAGCCTTTATTCTTCTAGTCCTCAAATTATAATTATGATGGGGTATTCCATGGGTCTTGGCTTTTCGTTAGGTGTTACTTTCGTTTTTGTGCTGCTCGCACCCATCATTTATATGCAGATGCGTGGCCACCCAAGAGGCTTACAGGTTCTGTTTGCTGCCGAAATGTGGGAAAGGTTTTCCTATTATGGGATGCGGGCACTACTTATTTTTTATCTGACTTGGCACTTCCTAGTCGAACGGACGATTGCCTACCAGACCTACGGAGCCTATGTGGCTTTGGTCTATCTAGCACCTTTATTGGGCGGCTATCTGGCTGATAAGTATATCGGCTTTAGAAAAGGCGTTATATTCGGGGCGGTGTTATTGGTTGCAGGACACTCTTTGATGAGTATCCATGGTGCACCAGCTACCGAAACTATTATGAGTGATGGGGTTACTTACGAAATCACCCGTTCTGCAAACTATGATCAACATACTACTAAATTTATTAATCTTGATGATCAGACCTTCAAAATCAACAGAATGGTGCAACCCGCGCTAGGCAGTATCGAAAGAAAGATTACTTTCACCAATGCAGGCGGGGTCGAGCAAACCATTAGTGGTGAGTTATCCCAGGAAGCCAGTCAGAAGCATAAAAACATTCTGTTTTTGGCTATGGCGCTTATCGTTGTCGGGGTCGGGTTTTTGAAGCCCAATATATCAACCTGTGTTGGCGCACTGTATGAACAAGGCGACCAGCGCAGAGATAGCGGCTTCACGCTTTACTATCTGGGCATAAATATCGGCGCTGCTTTGGCCTCTTTATGGTGTGGGTATCTGGCCTTTAAGTATGGTTGGGGTGCCGGGTTTGGGCTGGCAGCTGTGGGTATGATTTTAGGCCTAGTTCTGTTTATTATGGGCCAAGGCTGGTTGGAAGGTAAGGCTGAGCCGCGCGATCCTGCCCTGCTTAAAAAACCATTCATCGGGCCAATAAACTATGAATATGCGGTATACCTTGCCGGTTTTGCCATGGTTGGTGTTGCCTATGTCATGTTCCAGTTTGTTGGGGTAGTAGAGCCGGTCATGCATGTTGTTGCCGGTGTTGTATTTACCGGTATTGTCGTTTATATGCTAACCAAGCTGGACAAGGTAGAACGGGACCGGATGATAGGCCTAATTATTCTGGTGGTATCCTCGGTGCTATTTTGGACCTTGTTTGACCAGGGACCAAGTACATTGAATATTTTTGCCGCTGACTATGTCAGCGACTCTATCGGCCCGGTTTCAGTCACCGCACCACAATTACAGTCGCTTAACCCGCTGTTTATTGTTATGTTTGGTATCCCCGTGGCAGCGCTCTGGACTTGGCTTGCTAAGCGCGGTAAAGAACCAACCCCATTCTTCAAGTTTGGTCTGGCGATGGTACAAATCGGGCTTGGTTTTTGGGTTCTAAACTGGGGCATCAACTCAATGCAAGCCGATGCTGCCGGAAACATTGGTAAGGTAGCTATCATTTGGGTCGCGTTGATGTATTTTCTACATACCACTGGCGAATTATGTTTATCACCCATTGGCTTGTCGAGCGTTACCAAGTTATCACCAAAGCAAATTGTTGGCTTTATGATGGGAATCTGGTTTTTAGCCTCATCTTACGCAAACATTCTAGCGGCGATGATCGCCAAAATGACTGTGGTGCCTGAGGGTACACCTGCCATTGAAGAAATGGCTGTTTATAGCAGTGTGTTCTTCAAGTTGGGAATAGCGGCCGTTGCGCTTGGCTTTTTGCTAATGTTTTCCAGCCCGTTGTTAAAGAAATTGATTCACGGGCGTTAAGCTTTAAAGTTTTTTATAACTTGAAGCAACAAAACGACTAAAACTGTCCAATAAATGCTTAAGGCGGGTGGCCGACTCACCTGCCTTGAGCGCTAATGCTAGCACCGCAAACAGGCCTCAGAAGTAGCAGCTAAAGGTTAAACATGGACTCAAAAACAACTCAGGCATTTATAGATAAAAAATGGGATGAAAGTATCGTTCCTGAACTGGTCAAGTACATCCGCATTCCCAACAAATCTCCGCATTTCGACCCTGATTGGGCGGAACACGGCTATATGGAAGATGCTGTTAGCCTGATTTATGACTGGTGTTCTCAGCAAGCTATCGCCGGGATGAGTACAGAAGTTGTTCGACTGGGAGAGCGCACACCGATTATATTCATGGAAATTCCCGGCACGGACCCAGATAGTGAGGATGTAATCTTGCTCTATGGGCATCTGGATAAGCAACCGGAAATGGAGGGCTGGGCTGAAGATTTATCTCCTTGGAAACCGGTAATTAAAGACAATAAACTTTATGGTCGTGGCGGCGCGGATGATGGTTATTCGGCTTTTGCCTCCTTAATCGCAATCAAGGCGTTGCAGGAACAAGGAATTCCACATGCCCGTTGTGTGGTTTTAATTGAATCTTGTGAAGAATCGGGTTCCTATGATCTACCTGCCTATATCGACTACCTGCGTGATCGAATCGGGGTGCCATCGCTGGTAATTTGCCTGGATTCAGGTGCGGGTAACTATGAACAACTCTGGTTAACCGTTTCTCTGCGCGGTATGGCTGCTGGTACGCTTAGAGCCGAGGTACTAACGGAAGGTGTGCATTCAGGCTATGCCTCTGGTGTGGTTCCATCGAGCTTTAGGGTGCTAAAACAAGTCACCTCACGCTTGGAGGATGAAGCTACTGGCCGGGTGCTTCCCGAAGAACTATACCAAGATATCCCTGATCAACGCCGTGAACAAACCCAAGCGATGGCCGATGCCTTGGGTGATGCGGTTTATCAGGCCTACCCCTTTGCCGATGGGGTTGAACCAATGGCGGAAAATAATTATGAACGCCTGCTAAACCGCAGTTGGCGACCCGCGCTTTCTTATACCGGAGCGGGTGGTTTACCTGATATTCAAAATGCCGGAAATGTTTTACGGCCCTTCACTGAGTGGAAGCTTTCTTTGCGTCTGCCACCTACTCTCGATGGTGAGCAAGCCAGTGTGTTTCTAAAACAACTGCTGGAAAAAGACCCGCCACAAAATGCCCGGGTGGAATTTAATACCGATCAAGCAGCCTCCGGCTGGAACGCGCCTGAAATAGCCCCCTGGTTACATACTTCGCTGGAGTCTGCATCACAGGCATTTTATGGCAAAGGGGTTATGTATATGGGCGAGGGTGGCACGATTCCGTTTATGGCAATGCTGGGTGACTTTTTTCCCGAAGCCCAGTTTATGATTACTGGTGTTTTAGGGCCCAACTCCAATGCCCATGGCCCGAATGAATTTTTGCATATTCCGTTCGCCAAAAAACTCAACGCCTGTGTCTCCCGGGTAATTGCCGATCACTGTCAACGCGAAACGGGGTAGTCAGGTTCCACCTCAGGCATAACTCACAAACACTGGTGCCAAAATTTTTCGACACAGAGCATAACCCTCCGGCCAACCACTCGCGCGTGGGCCGGCCACATTTAATATTCCGATTTGGTGTTCCTGCAGAAATTTTTTGATGCTGTCCTGTTCGCTTGAAAAGTCACTATTAGCATCACACTTATTCAACTTCAAAATCAGCATAGGTTTATTCAGCTGTTTGCAGGTATTGATGGTTAAACCGGTTCCCCGCCCTACAACACCACTATGAATAATTAAAGTCCCATCCGCGTCTTTAACATTGCGTCGGGTTCTTGCCGGATATCCACCGGATGGCAGTTCGGTTAAGGGGTAATGATTTGATAAGGGCCCGTCTTCCGCCAGGCGCCCGGGCGGACACCAACCACCGCAGGGAAGGTCATAACGAATGGCAGTATCCAGCGCCGCACGATCAACGCCTGTCTGTCCACCGGATATTATTTCCAACTTCATTTGATTCCTGGCTCTCTTACAGATCAGTATTCTAGTCGCGTTGCAAAGCCTTAATAGGGTCAAGCTCAGCGGCTTGAACCGCAGGATACAGGCCAAAGACAATGCCAGTCAACAAGCAAATGACTACCGATACCACAATACCGAATAGAGAAAACGCTACCGGCCAGGCGGCAAATAACTGCACCGCGAACGCCAGCAACAATCCAAATACTATGCCAATTAATGCACCGATGCCAGCGATAGTCACGCTTTCCATTAAAAACTGGTCGCGGATATCTTTTTTACGCGCCCCAACAGCCCGTAATAACCCGATTTCAGGGGTTCTTTCCAATACGGTTGCTAACATGATGTTCATAATACCAATACCACCCACCAGTAGTGAAATACCAGCAATCGCTGCCATAACAACCGTAAAAATTTTCTGAGTTTGCTCTTCCTGTTGCAATAGCGCGGCTGGCACCACCATGCGGTAATCTGCTGAGGCTCCATGGCGTTTTTTCAACAGATAATCCACGGCCAGTGCCGAGGAGGCCGTATCAGCGCCTTCTACAAGTCGCAGCTTTAGGCTATCCAGCGGACTTTCCAGCGAATTTATTTTTAAGCGTTTTCGTGCTGTATCAAGGGGGATAAATATACGGCTGGAGTCATCGGCAAGGGTAATACCGGCAAACTCTTTTTTACCCTTTTCGGTCTTTTTCAGCACCCCGATAACCTTTAACCATAGATGGTTCACTTTGATTAATTTACCCGTGGCGGGGCTGTCGGGAAATAGTGATTCGGCGGCACTGGCACCAAGAACCGCCACCTGTGCATAGGTTTGGTTATCCCGGTCTGTGAGCACCCGACCACTGTCAATTTGCATGTTCCCCAGATTGAAATAATCTGCAGATACCGCCAGAACTTCCGGGTTGGCGCGTGCCTCCAGACTATATACATCCCAGGTTTTTATTTTCTTTGCCGCCGCATAAGACTCTACCATCGGCAAGGTGGTCATAATAGCTTCGATATCACCGGCATACAATCCGACAGATTGTGTCCGGATTTCCTGCAAGGTTTCTGGATCAAACTCAACCGCTTCAACAATCAAGTTGCGCAAACCCATGGAATCAATCATTCGTAGGGCTTCCTGGCGGCCGCCCTCTGAAATACTTAGCATGGCAATAACCGCACCCACGCCAAAAACCATTCCCAGTAAAGTCAGTAAAGTACGCAGTTTATGCTGCCGCAATTGCCGTAACGCCTGCCTGAACCCGCGTGCCTCCATCATAATTGTGCGGCTCCGGATTTATTCACCGGGGGGGTGAGTAATATTTCGTCGCCAGCTGCCAAACCAGCTTTAATTTCGGTTCGTAACGGGCCCCTGTCACCAATTTCAATGTAGCGCTTTTCTGTGCTGCTACCCGTCTTTACATACACCCATAAGGAAGAGTTTTCGCCAGCGGGTGATTGTTGTCCGCCTACTTCACCGATAGATTGCGCGATAGACTGATTAGGCACCCACACGACCGCTGGTTTATCTAAAATTTCTATCAGTCCGCGCACCCGCGCTCCCGGAGTAATCCAGTCAGGGTCAGCCTGATCTAGGCTAACCGTCACCGCAAAGTATTTTATTGGGCTGTTTTGTTCCAAACTGGCGGGCACCTGAGCCATGCTATCAATCATTCCACTCAGCGGGCGGTCGGGGAAAGCATCGATGGTGACACTGACTTTTTGACCAACAGCAATACTACCGGCTTCCGACTCAAGCACCTGTAGTATCGCCTGCATTTTACCCAGATCCGGAATTTCTCCAAAAGAGTTACCGGGAAAAACCGACTGTCCGGCACTTAATGCTTCTCCAAACCAGTTTTTCTTGCGCACAAAATAGCCAGCATTCGGTGCCTGGGTTACTGAGGCATCAATCTGCTGTTCCAGTAAACTTCCCTTACTGGATGCGCTTTCTCTTTGCGCCCCAAGTACGGCGAGCTCTGCCTGTCGACGGTTTTCCTGACCACTTTGGCGGTTCTTGAAATGGTCCTGTTTCAAACGTAAAAACCCCTCATCCTGCATGCGCTCTATCATTTCCTGGCGCGACATGGCTATGCTGCCCTCTTCGATGCTGAAGCGTTCGGCAACCCCTAATTCCTGCTGGGTAACAAAAATATCCGCCGTTATTTTGTTCAAAGCTAGGGAAAACTCGCGCTTTTTTGCATCAATATCAAGGTCGGACTTCTGTAATTGTGTAAGAACTTCTCGCAAACTCCTTTCAGCAATTGAGCGATCAAAACGGGCGACAACCTCACCCTCTTCAACCCACTTGCCATCATCTGCCAACCAAACGATAGTGCGGGGCATTACATTACCCGGAGGCAGGGTTAGCGGCACTGTGCTGGCCGCAGATAGCTCACCATCTGCGCGCACCAGCACTTTAAAGGCTGATTTTTTCACCACAATAGAAGCCGGGCCAACTGTCGGTTCCCCCGAGTTCCCACAAGCGCTGAGTATTAGTAGTGTGATAAGCGCTGTGGTTTTCCGCAATACGCTTAAACTCATCATTGCCTAATACTACTAAAAATTTCCGCCGTCACCCGCATCCCAGGTCGCATCAGCTCCGGATCAAGGTGATCGATTGTTACTCGGGTATCAAATACTTTGGCAGGCTGGTTGCGCGACCGGTTACGAACCACTGAACCGCGCGATTCAACCACACCCTCAAAGTGTTCTTCCGGCTTGGCATCCAAGCGAAACCTGACCTTTTGACCGGGTTGAACCCTGGCGGCTTCGCGCTCTGGAATCTGCAACAGGATTTGCAGCGACTGCATATCGGGTATTTCAGCAACTTTGCGCCCACGCCAGACCTGATCGCCTACTTTTACCCGGTTGCCGCGATGATCTCTGCCCACTACAAATATACCTTCCTCGTCGGCGATTACTGTAGCTTTTGAAATATCCGCTTCTAATTCGGCAACTTTATTTCTGGACTTTTCCCGCTCACCTTCAAGACCTTCTTTTTCAACTTTTTGTAATTTTGCTTCCAACCTCAACGCAGTCTCCGCCCGCTGCAGCTCAAGCTCGGATAGCTTCAGATTCAGTTGGTTTTTTTCATAGTCCTTGCTGGCTAACAATGAATTGGGAATATCTGCCTTCAGCCGGGCTTTGTCGAGATTGCTGGTCTGCTGATCAATGGCCAGCTGCAGGTCTTCAAGTTGCTGGCTGGCCTTGATGTGTTGCTGCTCGAGCTCTTTATTCTTTTGATCAACCTCCGCCTTGCGGGTGCGTAATTTCTCCATTAAATCCTGAGTATCATAACGCACGATGACCATTCCAGGCCGGACCCGTGAACCATCCTTTTGCAACATTGAAATCTTCACATTCCAGGCATTTTCAAACTGCGGCGGGGTAATAGAACGCATCCGGGTAGCCACAACTTCACCACTGCTCTTAATGGTTTTGCCTGCACCAGCTACCTCGGTAGAATTGTTGCGGTCATCGCCACAGGCCGTCAATATCAACATCATACTGAAAACGATAAGCAGCTTCATAGCACCAACTCCACCAATACACTCATTCCCGGCATCAATTCCGGTAAATCCTGATCCGAATCAAAGACTACTCGTCCTTGCATGTACAAGCCCTTGCCCCATTCCTTGCGTGACTCTCCCTGGGCTAACATTTCTGTAATTTTTCCTGAAAATTCTTTATCCGGATGAGCATCCAGATATATCTTCACCGGAGATTCCAGCTCTAGATGCGCCCGATCAACGGCGTTAATAAACAGGCGCACATACATGTTCCGAGTATCAACTATCTCAGCTACATAAAAACTGGTTTGTACATTATCTCCGGCACGGAATTTACTTCGATTCCAGGGGTGGCGCTTATACAGGATAAAACCGTCCATCTCTGCTTTTATCAAATTGCCATCGGTAAGTTTTTGGAACCATAATTTATCATTCTCTGCCATGCTCTGATCAAGGCTGGTTTTGAGGCGGGCTTCTTTCAGCTTCTGCAGGCGATCAACCGCATCCGCCTCGGCTTTTTCCCGCGCCTGTTGCGCGCGCGTCAATGCCAGTTGATTATCAGCATAATTTAGTTCGCCGATAAAGTCGGCTTGTATCCGCGCTTCATTACTTGCCAATTGCTCGCGTATTTTTGCAATTTCAGCATCAAACCGGGCTAACTGCTCTTCTTTTTCCAACCGAGCGCTGGTTCGCGCCCCCTCAGAGCGGGTTCTTTGACGCCGCTCTTCTGTTTGGATAATTTGATTGTCGTTGGCGCTATTATCGAAGCGAACCGCTATATCGCCCTGATTCAACCAGCTGCCCTCCTCGGCCATCCAGTCGAGCCGCAGATTCCAGTTTGCACTCATCGGGGCGATGATTTTTTGTGATTGATCGGCTGCAATTTCACCACTGATAAGGATGGTATCATCCGCTGCTAACAAGCTGCTACTCAAACAAGCGCTCAACAAAATTATTAAAACCTGCGGATATAGCTTCATTGTGCACCTCCGATAATCTTACCGTCCAACATTTCGATGACCCGGCCGGCATTGGCGGCAATATCATCTTCATGGGTAACCATAACAATGGTCTGCCCCTGCGCGTGTAATGAGCAGAGTAAATCCATAATTGCCGCAGAAGTGGTGCTATCAAGGTTGCCTGTGGGTTCATCGGCAAGAATAACGGCCGGTCGGTTCACTAATGCTCTGGCCACTGCTACCCGTTGGCGTTGCCCGCCTGAGAGTTGGTTTGGCTTGTGGTGCAGGCGATCACCAAGGTCAACCCTTTCTAATAACTCGCGGGCACGGGCTTCGGCATCAGGGTGCGGATTGTCGTGATCATACTGTAGCGGCAGCATCACATTTTCCAGCGTGGTCATGCGTGCGAGCAGGTGAAAGCTCTGGAAAACAAAGCCCAGCTTATGATTTCTTACCGCAGAAAGGGCATCATCATCGAGACTGGCTACATCTACACCGTCCAGCCAGTACTCACCGCTGTCGGGTTGGTCCATGCAACCAAGCATGTTTAGCAAAGTGGTTTTACCGGATCCAGAACGCCCCATAACCGCGATAAATTCACCTTTTTCTACGCGCAGGTCAATACCGTCCAGCGCGCGAACCACTTGATCTCCAATTCGAAAATGTTTTTCAACCCCGATAAGCTTAATCAATTGACCGCCAGTTGAGTTTTTGTTTTTTTCATTGTATTACTACTGTGTCAGAAGCTCTGACCACAGAAAGTCCTAACAGTTTCAGGAATGCTTATTTACCAATGCAAAAGCTGGAAAAAATTTCACCGAGCAAATCATCACTACTAAATTGTCCGGTTATCTCTCCCAGTGCGTGCTGTGCCTGGCGTAAGTCTTCCGCTAGTAATTCCGGTGCAGCATGCTCACTTAACTGCAACAGACCGTTACAACATAATGACAGGCTGCGACGCAGCGCATCAACATGCCGTGTACGCGCGGAAAACACACCTTCGCTGGTTTCACTGAAGCCAGCGTGCTGGCTGATTTTTTGTTTTAGTTCATCCAACCCAAACCCCTGTTGTGTTGAAATCATCACACTGTCGAGGCCTTCTGTTTGCGGCTGTGGGTGATCCCTTGCGACCAAGTCCTGCTTATTCCAAACTACAATGGTGCGTTTTGGATCTGGAATTACGGGTAAATTCACCGGGTCTTCAGTACTGACATCAACAACCAACAAAACCAAGTCGGCTTTTTCGTGTACTTGTAGGGCGCGGCGAACGCCTTCAGCTTCAATCAGGTCCTCGGTTTCCCGCAGCCCCGCGGTGTCGGCAACAAACACCGGCAGGCCGTCGATTAATATTTGCTGGCGAACAACATCCCGAGTGGTTCCTGGAATTTCAGTAACAATCGCCAATTCATCGCCTGCTAGGGCGTTCAGCAGGCTGGATTTGCCCGCATTAGGCCGGCCAACAATTGCCAGTTCGATACCATCACGTAATAACTGCCCCTGGTGCGCTTGATTGATTAATGTTTCAGTATCGTTACAAAGCTGCTGTAAGCGTTCACCAATATCTGAATCTGCTAGGAAATCAATTTCTTCTTCAGGAAAATCAATTGCGGCCTCAACAAATACCCGAATTGATGTCATTTCTGCTACCAGCGCGTTAATTTGCCGGGAAAACTCACCAGCCAGCGAACGCTGTGCGGCTCGGACACCTCGGGCGCTGGCGCTGGAAATTAAATCTGCAATGGCTTCAGCCTGAACCAGGTCAAGCTTGCCGTTTAAAAATGCGCGCTCGGAAAATTCACCGGCGCGTGCTTGTCGACAACCCAGTTGTAATACCCGTTCAAGCAACAAATTAAGAATCACCGCGCCGCCATGGGCTTGCAGCTCAAGAATATTCTCGCCGGTAAAAGAGTGTGGTGCTGGAAAAGACAAGGCCAAGCCGGTATCTATGACGTCGCCATGCGCATCGACAAAAGTACTGTATTGTGCGACTCGCGGTTGGGGTAGTTCTTTGCCCAGCACGCCCTGGGCCACAGACTCCAGCTGATGCCCGGATATGCGCACAATACCAACCCCACCGTTTCCGGGCGGTGTGGCGATTGCTGCAATTGTGTCTTTATCGCTCACCTGGTAGTTTTACCTCTGTTGTCACCCAAGTACAAACCTAGAAGAAGCATACCAAGGAGCTCTACAATCACTTTTACGCCCCTGCGAGAGTCATCTTCCCGGCCTTTGCGCCGGAATCTCTTTGGCAACCCTAAAGCTTATCAGTCCATTGCCGTAATTTTGCGTGTGATATACCACTGCTGAAGCAGTGATAAGCCGGCATTTGTAGCCCAGTACAAAACCAGACCCGCTGGGAAAAACGCAAACATGACTGAGAACGCTATCGGCATGGCCTGCATGATTTTACGCTGCATCGGATCCATTCCTGGTGTTGGGCTCAGGCGCTGGGTAAGCACCATAAAGATACCATTCAATACCGGCAACACAAAATAAGGGTCTCTTACACTCAGATTTTGGATCCAGAGCATAAACGGTGCTTGTCGAAGCTCGACGCTTTCTAGCAATACCCAGTACAACGCGATGAATACCGGAAATTGCACCAACATTGGTAAACAACCACCCAAAGGATTGGCCTTCTCCTTTTTGTACAGCTTCATCATTTCCTGGCTCATGCGCTGCTTGTCTTCACCATAACGAGCCTTCATCTGCTCTATCCGCGGTTGTAACTTACGCATGCGGGCCATGGATTTATACTGGGCTTCAGTCAGTTTGAAAAACGCCAGCTTAACGCTCAGTGTTAACAAAATAATTGCAAAACCCCAGTTGTTAACCAAGTCGTGAAAGAACGACAGCAACCAAAACAGCGGTTTGGACATCACCGTAAAGATGCCGTAATCAACCGTTAGGCTGAGGCCGGGGGCAACATCATCAAGCTTATCCTGTAGCTTGGGCCCAACATAAAGCTGATCTACAAATTCATGGGTTGTATTGACTGCAACACTGACGCTTGGTGCTACCGCACGCACGATGTAACGCGACCAACCATTTGGATCAACCACTGCGGTGGAATACAGCACATCTTGTTCAGGGTGCGGAATCCAGGCGGCAAAGAAGTAATGCTGAATCATCGCAATCCAGCCTTCGTTGGTGGTTATCTTGGTCGGTTCACTCTGAAAGTCTTCAAAGTGTAATTTTTCCAACTTATCTTCCGGTGTATACATAGCAGCACCGACAAAACTGAAAGTAGATGGGTCAGTAAAGGACATACCCGAGCTCGGGATGCCGGCGCGTTGCAGTTGCATATAGCCGCTGCCCTGCCACTCTGCCGAGCTATTGTTGGTTAGGTAGTGACGAATCTCAATATCGTAAGCACCGCGTTTGAAAATGATAGTTTTGGTAACCTTAATGCCACCCTCAGATTCCCAGGTTAACGGTATCCGTATTTCATCTTCACCTGCTCGCAGCGCGTAGTTCATCTGCGCTGCCCGGTAGCGATCATTATGGGTTGGTACCGACTGATCTGAACTTAACAGACCGGACTGGGCTATGTACAAACGATTGCTCTGCGAGTTAAAGAGTTGCACCTTAATCTCGGGAAACTCCACCTGTACCGGGTAATCCAGCAGCCAAGCATTCACAATAGTGCCACCAACCAAATCAATTTCGACCTTCAGCACATCTGTTAGTACGGTTATTCTCGGGCTTTGTGCACCTACCGATGCGCCCTCGCTGGCCACTTCGGCCTCGGCGCTACGCGGAATAGAGGGTAAGTCTGCGGTGCTTTCAGCCGTAGGGGTTCGGACTGCTGGTGTGTCAAATGTCGGAACATCTGCCGCTGTGCTGGTTAATGCCGGCTCATCCTGAGTGGCTGTGACACTAGCCGTAATAGGGTGATAATCCTGCTGCCACTGCACCCACAGGGAATAACCCATAAAAACCAGGAGTACTATTAAAATAAGGCGCATATTTGCCATCTATCGATCCTATTATTTAACTTTTCCCGATTCCCGGGATAATTTTGTTTCTATTTGTTGCCAGAGCTGAAGCAGCGATACCCTGAGCAGCTGATTGTTACCTTCCCGGGCCGCACGGCGCTGGGCTAAAACGACAAAATCAACCCCGGTTTGCGGATGTTGTTTGCCCTTTTGTAATACCGGAACACGCACTGAACGGAAGCTTTCCCTGACCAGTCGCTTGATCCGGTTCCGCGCTACAGCGCGCCGGTCAACCTTGCGTGAAACGACCTGCCCTAAACGGGCAAAGCCCAAACCATTTCCGGTTTGGGCCAAAATTCTAAAGTGTTGATTGCCACAGCTGATGTTATTTTTAAAAACCCTGGAAAAGTCATCACTACCGGTTAATCTAAGTCGGCGCGGATAAGCCAGGTTGGTGTCGCAGGTCAATTCACTCAGGCTGACAGGCGTTTACGACCTTTAGCCCGGCGTGCACGAAGTATAGCGCGACCGCCACGAGTTGCCATGCGTGCGCGAAAACCGTGAGTCCGTGCGCGTTTTAAGTTACTGGGTTGAAATGTCCGTTTCATGGGTCTGTACCTTTCTAATAACTGTCTATCCGTAACTTACACCGCTTCTCTGGCGCTTCTCTGGACAGGCTCAAAACAAGAGGCGAATAGTACCTTTACCGGCGCTCAGTTTCAAGTATATTCGGTAAAAAAAACAAAGAAATATCATTTGTTTCACACTTTTGTGGATAACTTATCCACAGAAGAGTACACTAATTGTTAAGCGAGTTCGAAGGCTCACTGTAAACAAATTCGGTTAATAATCTTTGCAGGGTCATCTTACACCCTCTGTTGCTTCTGCGGGGCGCTTTAGAGACCGTTATAAAATTATTTAAAAAAACACATAAACTATTGATTAATAACAATAATGACAAATAAAAACTGGGAGTTATGTCTGCAACACCTGGAGCACGAGCTCAGCCCGCAAGACATAGATACATACATTCGGCCACTGCGGGTTCGGCCAGAAGCCGACGGTAGTTTAAAGCTGCTCGCACCCAACTCTTTTATCCGCGACCAAGTTGCCAACGAGTATCTTGAGCGAATTCGCGACATTCTTGAGCACCTAGGCATGAATCGCGAGTCGGTAACAATCCATATTGGCCTATCCAGGCCGGGAACTCCGCGTGTGGAGTCACATGAAACTCGATTTGTCACCGGTTTAGACCCGAATCAGAATTTTTCAAATTTTGTTCAGGGCAAATCCAATGAACTCGGGTCAGCAGCCGCTCAGCAAGTCGCAAAAAAACCCGGTAGAACCTATAACCCTTTATTGTTATACGGTGGCACCGGCTTAGGAAAAACCCATTTACTACACGCCTGTGGGAATTTAATCCTCAAATCCAACCCTCGGGCTAAGGTGCTTTACCTGCATTCTGAGCAGTTTATCAACGATATGATCAGCGCGCTTCGGCAGGGCACCATTAATGATTTCAAAAATTATTATCGCAACCTCGATGTGTTGCTGATTGATGACATTCAGTTTTTTGCCGGTAAAGAAGCAACTCAACAAGAGTTTTTTCATACATTTAACACCCTAGTTGAGGGTCAGCAACAAATTATTCTTACCTGCGACCGCTACCCAAAAGAGGTTAAAGGCATTGAATCCCGTCTGCGTTCAAGGTTCGGTTGGGGGCTTACTGTTGCTATCGAACCCCCTGATTTTGAAACCCGGGTTGCGATTCTTATGAGCAAGGCAGACGAAAAGGGTATGAACTTACCGGAAAGTGTTGCCTTCTTGTTGGCCAAACGAATGCGCTCAAATGTGCGTGATTTGGAAGGCGCGCTTAATAGTCTCAGTGCCAACTCTCGCTTTACCGGTAGGCCTATTGATGTGGATTTTGCCACTGAAACACTGCGCGATTTGCTGATGGTACATGATCGCCTTATATCGATTGAAAACATTCAACGCACGGTCGCAGAGTACTACAAAATACGAGTAAGTGACATTCTCGGCAAACGGCGCCAACGCTCTATTGTGCGTCCACGACAAATGGCAATGTCTCTGGCAAAAGAGTTAACGGACCACAGCCTGCCGGAAATTGGTGATGCTTTTGGCGGTAAAGACCACACCACCGTCATGCACGCTTGCCGGGTAATGGAAGAAAAGTGTGAAACCGATGCGCGACTGCGAGAAGACTGGTCACAATTGTTGCGTGAACTGACAACATAAAGGTAGCTCGAGGCTAAGTAGAAGTTTACGGTTTTTTTGTAAGCTAAAAGCAATGTACAATGGTGTGGATGTTTTGTGGATAACTATGGTATAAAAACACTATCACTATTTATCCACAACTTGTAAACAAGCTATACAGGCTTTCAACAAAGACTTATGATTTACTTAACATATTGAAATATAAAATAATAATTAGTTTTTACACAGATAACACAAGGCCCTATTATTACTAGTCTTTATATATATATATCTTATTAATTAACACAGGGACAAAAGATGAAATTCAGCATTCAACGCGAAGCCATCCTGCAACCACTATCTCAAGTTGTCGGCGTAGTCGAAAGAAGACAGACTTTACCGGTATTAGCCAACTTCCTGATCGTTGCGAAAGAAGATCAAATTTCGGTTACCGGTACGGATATGGAAGTCGAACTGGTAGCCAGGGCTTCTGCAACAGTATCCGCAGAAGGCGAGACCACAGTACCGGCACGCAAGCTATTAGATATTTGTCGCGCACTGCCGGATGGTGTTGAAATTAGTTTCGAACAAGAGGGTGAACGAGTGCTGGTTAAGGCGGGACGCAGCCGGTTTACACTAAGCACTTTACCGGCTTCAGAATTTCCTACCATCGAAGCCACAGACTCTATGCAAACCGTGCAAATTGCAGAAAAAGGCTTAAAACAAATATTGGATAAAACAGCCTTCGCTATGGCTAATGGCGATGTTCGCTATTATCTCAATGGCCTGTTGTTTGATTTAAGCAGCACGCGATTACGCACGGTTGCCACCGACGGCCACAGGTTAGCGCTAAGTGATTTAAATACGCAACTGAACCTAGACGCTGACCTAAAGCTGATTGTGCCGCGCAAGGGTGTTTTAGAGCTAATCAGGATGTTATCTGACAGCGACCAGAGTGTTGAGTTAGGGCTGTCAGAAAAGTTTGTCCGTTTGGTTCGTGGTGAGGTGATGTTCACCTCAAAGTTAATTGATGGTCGCTTTCCGGAATATCAAGCAGTGATTCCGGTCGGGGCGGAAAAATCTTTTCGTACAGACCGAGCGGAAATGATTCGTGCTTTACAGCGAGTGTCTATTTTATCGAACGAAAAATATCACGGTGTCAGGCTGGAACTTGTTGATAATAATATGAAAATTGTGGCTCATAACCGTGATCAGGAAGAGGCAGTAGAAAACCTTACTATCGAACAAGATATGGAAAACACCCAATTGGGCTTTAATGTTACCTATCTTCTGGATGCATTAAACGCACTCGATAGCGAAATGGTTGTGATGTCAATGCAAGATCCAAGCTCCAGTTGCTTGGTCACTGAACCGGATAATGACAACATTCGTCATGTAGTTATGCCGCTAAAACTCTAAGCAAATATAGACTGTACAATAGCTCGGTATCAACGGTGAAGGTTTTAAATCTTACTATAAACAACTTCCGTAATATTGAGCAAGCGTTTTTAGCCCCTCACCCGCGCTTGAATTTTATCATCGGCGCAAACGGGGCGGGCAAAACCAGCGTACTGGAATCGCTGGTGATGTTATCCAAGGGGCGCAGCTTTCGCGGCGGTAGTCACCGGGACCTTATCGGACCCACCGAAAAACACTTACAATTGTATTGTGAGTTGGAAAATAGAGAAAACACACACAAACTCGGTATCGAGCGCGGCACCAGTCGTTGGCGCGGGCGCCTGGATGGTGAGGAGCTTAAACAACGCTCTGGGCTAGCGCATTTATTACCTTATGTGTTGTTTGAACCAAACAGCCACCTCCTTGTTGATGGTGGGCCGGTTTATCGTCGGCAATACCTCGATTGGTCAGTGTTTCACGTGAAACAAAACTTTCTTTCCGCCTGGTATCGTTTCCACCGAAGTTTAAAACAACGCAACGCCTTATTAAAACAAACGGTAACCAACGCAAACCAGACTATACTGGATTCCTTGGATATACAGCTTGCTGAAGCCGCTCTTGCGATTACAGGCATGCGGAAAGAAGCATTCAATACCCTTATTCCTCACATAACCCAGGCGCTAGCTTCAATAACAACAACAATCCCTGGTGTGTCGTTTGAATACAATCGAGGCTGGTCGGGTGAGGGTTATACGGAATATCTGGCAGAAAACCGGAAAAGAGACAGCGAGGCAGGGCAAACACTGGGCGGACCACATCGTGCCGACATTACGCTGCTTTGCGGTCGCGATAAGGTCAAAGACCGGTTTTCTCGGGGCCAGCAAAAAGCCCTTGCTTGTGCAATGCTGGTGGCACAGATTGAACACCTCCAAGAAAACAAAATAGAACCGTTGCTGTTGCTTGATGATCCCGCCTCGGAACTTGATGGTGATACGCTTTCTTGTTTATTTAAAAGAGTTTGTGCTGGCAGTTCACAGTTGTGGATTACTTCAGTAGCACCAGAGTTACCCACATGGTTGGGTGATATAGCAAACCACAAGTCGGACTACGCTGTGTTTCACGTGAAACACGGAAAAGTTTCAAAAATGCTATAATAGCTGACAATTATTCCAGTAAACAACAGAACAAAATTCAATCAGACCAAGTAGTCGTATCAGCGCTTGCGAGCGAGCTGCTGTACGGGATTAACTGATTGGATAACGGAGCACACTAGATGAGCCAGAATTACGATTCCTCCAGTATTAAGGTATTAAAAGGCCTTGATGCCGTACGCAAGCGCCCCGGTATGTACATTGGTGACACCGATGACGGCACGGGTCTGCACCATATGGTGTTCGAGGTCGTTGATAATAGTATTGATGAAGCCTTGGCGGGCCACTGTGATAAAATAGTGGTTAGCATTAACGAAGACGGAAGTGTAAGCGTTAGTGACAATGGTCGCGGTATTCCGGTCGATATCCACGAAGAAGAGGGTGTGTCGGCAGCCGAAGTTATTATGACTGTTTTACATGCTGGCGGTAAGTTTGATGATAATTCCTATAAAGTCTCCGGTGGACTGCATGGCGTAGGTGTGTCGGTGGTCAACGCCTTATCCGAAACCCTGGACTTAGAAATTTGCCGTGATGGTAAGGTGTGGCGACAAACCTATCACCTGGGTGTACCAACTGAGCCAATCAAGGCTTTTGAAGCAACCGACACGACCGGCTCATTAATTCGCTTCCTTCCTAGCAGGGAAATATTCTCCGATGTAGAGTTTAAGTATGATGTTCTCGCCAAGCGCCTAAGAGAGCTTTCATTCCTTAATTCCGGGGTCTATATTGAGCTTCGTGATGAACGCAATAATAAAAGCAAGGTGTTCTCTTACGAGGGCGGAATTAAGTCTTTTGTTGAATACCTTGGAAAGAAAAAAACACCATTACATCAAACAGTTATAAGCTTTACTAGAGAGATTGAAGGGGTTGTCTGCGAAGTTGCCATGCAGTGGACAGACTCCTATCAGGAGGGTGTATATTGTTTTACCAACAACATCCCACAGCGGGATGGCGGTAGTCACCTTTCAGGCTTCCGCTCGGCATTAACCCGTACCATTAACCAGTATATAGATCAGTCAAACCAGGGAAAAAAAGATAAATCACATATGAGTGGCGATGATTGTCGTGAGGGCTTGCTTGCGGTGTTATCGGTCAAGGTGCCTGATCCTAAGTTTTCATCACAAACCAAAGACAAACTGGTGTCATCGGAAGTCAAACCCATGGTTGAGTCTATGGTCGGCAATTCGCTGAAGGAATTCCTGCTGGAAAACCCAACTGAAGCCAAGCTGATTACATCAAAAGTGGTTGACGCATCGCGTGCCCGCGAGGCCGCCCGCAAAGCCAGAGACATGACCCGGCGGAAAGGGGTTTTAGATATTGCGGGTTTGCCGGGTAAGCTGGCAGACTGTCAGGAAAAGGATCCCAGCCTCTCAGAAATATTTCTGGTGGAAGGGGACTCAGCCGGAGGCTCTGCCAAACAAGGTAGAAATCGTAAATTCCAGGCCATATTACCGCTGCGCGGAAAGATACTAAATGTAGAAAAAGCTAGGTTTGACAAAATGTTACAGTCCGCTGAGATCGGTACACTGATCACTGCGCTCGGTTGTGGGATTGGCAAGGATGAGTTCGATATTGATAAGTTACGCTACCATCGAATCATCATCATGACGGATGCGGATGTTGATGGTTCTCACATCCGTACGCTTTTGTTGACCTTTTTCTATCGGCAAATGCCAGAGCTGGTCGAAAGCGGGTATATCTATATCGGTCAACCGCCTTTATATAAAATTAAAAAAGGCAAGCAAGAACATTACATTAAAGATGATGCCGAGTTAAATGAATATTTGCTGGCACGCGCAATGGATAATGCCAGCCTTGTGTATGATCCTGATGCACCGCCATTGTCCGGAGAGGGTTTGGAAACATTGGTTCGCAGCTACATGGCGGTGCAAGCAGTAGTCGTCCGCCTCGGGCAGCGCTATGATGCAGAGTTTATATCTCAACTGGTTGATTATAAAACGATTAATAAAGATGCTGCTGAAGCGGAGTGGGATCAGTGGTGCACAGGAATCGAGGCGCGCCTGAATGCAGCAGCAGCAACGGCTGTGAGCTACAAAATTGAAATAGCAGAAAAAGACGGCCGCCCCGGTATCGATATTCAAAGGACGACTTATGGTGTCACTGAGGCATCATTTATGGGTCAACGCTTCTTCAATAGCGCGGATTATATTTTGATCGCCAAGTTGGCCGACTCGTTACATGGTTTGATTCAGGACGGTGCAGTGGTTCATCGTGGCAAGTCTGAGCTAGCAGTCAGTAGTTTTACCCAAGCCTATGATTGGTTAATGCAAGAAAGTCGCAAGGGTAGATCATTCCAGCGCTTTAAAGGTCTGGGTGAAATGAACCCAGAGCAATTGTGGGATACCACAGTAAATCCGGAAACCCGGCGTTTGTTGCAAGTTACGATTGATGATGCGGTGACAGCCGATGAAATCTTTACTACATTGATGGGTGATGAAGTAGAGCCGCGGCGGGAGTTTATCGAAGAAAACGCACTGGATGCCTCCAATATAGATATTTAACTAGGCGTAAGGAATCACCAGTCCCGCGAGCAGCATCTGCTGGCGGGGGGCTTCTACAAGTCATCATAAAAATCAGTTGTTGTGGATAAAAAATGGCTAAAAACCTTATTATCTGGTAATTTTAGTTTAGTAAGGCGGCGCTCTTTATTTGTACAAAAACCGAACTATCGGCTTTTAGTTGTAGTAAGGCGACGGATTTAGTCGAAATGCGCGAAAGCAGCAGGCTTTTGCCGATCGCGAGCTTAATCAATACCTGAGAAGACCGCTCCGGTACAATTTCCAGCACCTTGGCTGGAAAAATATTTAAAATACTACTGGTTTTGGCTCGCTCCAGGCTGAGCGAGACATCATCTGCACGAATTTGTAGCCTAACATTATCGCCAATATTCATAGCCGAGCTGGCAAGGGTAAATTGACCACCGGCAAAGGTCAAACAACAGGTTTCGTATGTTTGGTCAATGGAGCTAACTCGGGCTGGAATCATACTAATTTGTTCCGGCTGACCACCTAAGCCAGCCGAGCCTAAATCAAGCCGGGTTAACATCTCACTTATGTTACCAACACCAGTAATACGGCCTTTATCCATTACCACTAACTTATCAGCCAGTTGAGCGGCTTCGCTAAGCGAGTGGGTGACATAAATAACCGGTATTTGCAGTTGTGAGTGCAGCTTTTGTAGGTAGGGGAGGATTTCCTGTTTGCGCTGTATATCAATGGCAGCCAACGGCTCATCCATCAACAACAGTTCTGGCTGAGCAGCTAAAGCACGAGCAATAGCTACCCGTTGGCGCTCCCCGCCTGAGAGTGTTTGTACTTGCCTGCCGAGCAGCTCGTTGATGCCCAATAGGTAAATGATTTTATCCAGCGAAAGTATTTGCGCGCGTTTAGTCGCGCGTTTAAGTCCATAGTGGATGTTGTCACTAACACTGAGGTGGGCAAACAGGCTGGCTTCTTGAAAAACATAGCCAAGCGCGCGTTCATGGGTTGGCAAAAACAGAGATTTATCCTGCCAGCGGGATCGGCCGTTACTAAAATAACCAGTATTACAGTGCTCAAGCCCGGCTATTAGTCGCAATAAAGTGGTTTTCCCGCAACCAGATGGCCCATAAATAACACTAATTCCCACACTGGGAAGGGTTAAATCAACATCAAGAAGAAAATCACCTTGCTGGTGATGAAAGCGGGCTTGAATACTCATGTTTTAATTAGGCTGAAGTTGGTATTACGATTAAAGCCATATACAGCGACCAGCAGGACAAAAGAGAAAATTAGTAAGGCGATGGATAAGCTATGAGCCTGCCCATAATTAAGCTGTTCTACATGATCATATATGGCAATAGAAACAACCTGGGTTTTTCCGGGAATGTTTCCGCCGATCATTAATACAACGCCAAACTCACCCAGCGTATGCGCAAAACCCAGCACGCTGGCAGTTAAGAACCCCGGCCGAGCTAATGGTAGCGCAATAGTAAAAAACCGATCTATTTTGGAGGCGCCAAGTGTGGCTGCGACCTCCAAAGGTCGAGTGCCAATTGCGGCGAAGGCGTTTTGAAGTGGCTGAACTACAAAAGGCATGGAATAGAGTACCGAGCCAATAACTAAGCCGGTAAAACTAAAAGTAGGTGCTGTGCCACCCATGGCCTCAACGAGGCCGCCAACAGGGCCTTTCGGGCCGAGTGCGATTAATAAGTAAAAGCCGAGCACAGTAGGTGGCAGAACCAGAGGTAATGCGAGCACAGCCTCGAGTAAGAATTTAAAGCGCCACTGGCTGCGGGCCAACCACCAGGCCAGCGGTGTGCCAATAAGCAGCAGGATTAGCGTGGTTAACCCAGCAAGCTTGAGTGTGATGAGTAGCGCGGTGAGGTCAGCTTCTGAGAACATAGTCTCTGTATTATCGCCCTAAAGTGTCGCTGGTTAAATACCCTTGTTGTTGAATAATGAGTTTGGCGGCAGGAGAGCGAATGTATTCTACGAAAGCGCGGGTGGCAGCTTTGTCGTTGAGCTGTACAGCTTGTTGTTCAATCGGCTGATAATAATGCGGCGGGATCTGCCAAAAACCTCCCCTGGCATCCGGGTCTAGGTGAATTAGCTGTGCGTGGGCAACAAAACCCAGCTGGGCATTGCCACTATAAACAAAATGAAAAGCCTGGGAGATATTTTCGCCACGCACTATCTGTGTTTGTAACTTTTCCCACAAGCCGAGTGCTTGCAGGGACTCTTTTGCGGCCATTCCATAGGGTGCTAACTTAGGGTTAGCTATTGCAAGATAGTTAAAATTTGCTTGTTTTAGCGTTTTTAAGATGGAATTAGACTCTATTGATGTCGTTTCACGCATACCTGTACTGTTGTCTGAACGGTTAGTGGTTTGTTCAGGCTGCCACAGCGTTAGTGTACCTAAGGCATAGGTAAAGCGGGTACCATCTATGGCGAGGCCCTGCTGTTCCAGTAATTGTGGGCGTTTGGCATCTGCCGCAAAAAATAAATCGAAAGGTGCACCGTGGCTGATTTGCGCAAAGTGTTTGCCGGTGGAGCCGCTGGCGATAACTATGCGGTGGTTGTTTTGTGTCTCAAACGATCGAGCCAGTAATTTCATTGTGACTACAAAATTACTGGCTACAGCAACCCGTATTTCAGCTGCTTCCAGCGTTCCCGGCAGGCTGGAAAATATCAGCAGTGAGCAGAATATAAAATAGCTGACTCTAGGGGTCATTCTTGACCAGCATTTTGGGGTTGAGTTGTTGCACTGAACGACAGCCTAACTGCCCCAATACCCGGTCGATTTCTTCATTTAATAACGCCAACGCATGTTCAACACCTGGTTGACCACCGGCAGCAAGACCATAAAGCGTGGGTCTGCCAATCATTACAGCATCTGCTCCGAGGGCAATGGCTTTAAGCACATCGCTGCCGCGCCGAAAGCCGCTATCAATCAAAATAGTTAATTGCTCCCCTACGGCCTGCCTGATTTCTGCCAACACTTCAATCGGGGTGACACAGCTGTCGAGTTGTCGGCCACCGTGATTGGTAAGGATAACGCCATCACAGCCCAGACTAGCCGCTTGTTTGGCATCGGCGACATTCAACACCCCTTTTAGGATAAGTTTCCGCGGCCACATATCTCTGATCCAGCGGAGGTCTCCCCAGCTGATATCCGGTGCCAGCATGCCGGGCAGGGAGGCCACCCCGCCTTTAACCGTGCGCATTTGCGGCGGCAGATATTCCAGCACATTTTCGAACAGGGGAATACCGTTTGGAATCAATACATCAGCCACCCAGCGCGGGTGTAGGGCGATATCAAGGATGTTTCTTAGCGATAGTTTTCCGGGCTGACGGTAATTTCTGAGATCCCATTCACGCCGGCCAAAAACATTGGCATCGGTGGTAAATATTAACGCTTCATAACCGGCTTTCTCGGCGCGGGTAATAATATCCCTAGCGATATTGCGGTCGTTCATCATATACAGCTGCATCCACAGGCGACCACCGGCTTCTACGGCGACATCTTCTAATGTTGCATTTGATACCGTGCTTAGGCAGAAAGGAATACCGGCATTCGCAGCCGCCTTTGCCAGTGCTATATCACCACGGTGATGGAGTAATCCGTTTAAGCCGGTAGGTGAAATCAGCAGAGGTGATGGTGAAGGCTTTCCAAACAGCTGAATGTCTGATGTACGCCCCTCGGTATTCACCAGGGTGGAGGGCTTGAAGCTATAGCGATTAAAAACATCTATATTCCGCCGCAATGCGGTTTCGGTTTCGGCACCACCTTCAACATATTCAAAGCTAAAGTTTGGTATGCGGCGCTGACCAATCAGGCGAAGTTCCTCAATTGATAAGGCGCGGCGGTAGTCTTTTCCGCGGTAAAGTGTTCTAAGTAACGACATAGTAAGTTGATATACTCGGGTTTAGAGCAACGCTATATTTACAGTTATCGGGATACTGTCGGTGGATATGGCAGCAGTCAGCCTCAAGTTTACCCCAGTTGAAATCTTGGTTGGGGGCGGGTTCACAACCGATACTCATAATAGTGTGCCCTGTTGACTGCAAACCGTTACAATACCACAGTCTCAGCAAGCTGAATTTGGCATGATTTATGAATCACAAGGCCTGAGTCCAGTCTGTATTATTACTTCAACACGAACATCTAATTTTGGCCATTGTAATGACTAACGAAACCCCAGTCACATTTAACGATCTTAAACTGAGCAAACCCATGCTCAAAATACTCGATGATGTTGGTTACGAAAGCCCTTCACCGATTCAGGCAAGAACCATACCCCTGATGCTAGAGGGCAGAGATCTTGTGGGGCAGGCGCAAACGGGTACCGGCAAAACAGCGGCTTTTGCCTTGCCGGTTTTATCGAAGATTTCGTTGCAGCAAAAAGACCCACAGGTGTTGGTATTAGCACCAACCCGGGAACTGGCCATCCAGGTAGCAGAGGCTTTCCAGAAATACGCAACATACTTGAAAGGTTTTCATGTATTACCGGTCTATGGCGGACAGGATTACAGCGGCCAGATTCGCGCACTCAAGCGCGGCGTGCATGTAGTGGTAGGCACACCCGGGCGGGTGATGGATCATATGCGCAAAGGCACTTTGAGGCTGGGAAAACTGACAACCCTAGTATTGGATGAAGCCGATGAAATGTTGCGTATGGGTTTTATTGATGATGTTGAATGGATTCTTGAGCAGACGCCGAAAACAAGACAAATTACGCTGTTTTCAGCCACCATGCCCGAGCAAATACGCCGGATAGCACGCAAGTATCTAAACAATCCTGCTGAAGTCACAATTAAGGTCAAAACCCAGACAGCAGATACTATTCGTCAGCGTTTCTGGCCGGTAAGCGGGGTGCATAAACTGGATGCCTTAACCCGTATTTTGGAAGCCGAACCGTTTGAGGCGATGATCGTTTTTGTGCGCACCAGAACAGCAACGGTGGAGTTAGCAGAAAAACTGGCTGCACGCGGTTTTGCCGCATCACCGCTGAATGGTGACATTGCTCAAAATCAGCGGGAACGCACGGTTAATCGTCTTAAAAAAGGTACGCTTGATATCTTGGTAGCAACCGATGTGGCAGCGCGTGGGCTGGATGTAGAGCGCATCAGCCATGTAATAAATTATGATATTCCTTACGACACCGAAGCCTATGTCCACCGTATTGGCCGGACTGGACGCGCTGGGCGACATGGGGATGCAATATTGTTTGTGGCGCCACGGGAAAAGCGCATGCTGTATGCGATAGAAAGAGCCACCCGTAAAGAAATTGAAAGAATGGAGTTGCCGACCACCCAGGTGATCAACGACACACGAATTGATCGGTTTAAGCAACGCATTACTGATACGCTGGCAGCTGGCGATCTCAGCTTGTTTAGTCAGTTGATCGAACAATACGAAAGCGAACACAATATTCCGGCAGTAGAAATTGCAGCAGCGATTGCCAAAATGTTACAAGGCAGTGTGCCATTCCTGTTAAAAGACCAACCGCAGCATAAACGATCAGTCCAGTGGGACAGAGATGGTCGCGACAATCGCGGTGAAGGCTCTTCTGGGAAAAGAGGTAAAAAACCCCGCCGCAACGATGCCGGCTTGGGCGAGGATATGGCTCGCTACCGCTTAGAGGTGGGTTATAAGGATAAAGTTAAACCCGGTAATATCGTTGGCGCAATTGCCAATGAAGCCGGTTTGGACAGTGGTAATATCGGGCGTATCAATATTCGCGAGAACTTTACTTTGGTTGATCTACCAAAAAACCTACCTAAAGATATTCTTGCAGTCTTAAAAAAGACCTGGGTTGCCGGGCAGCAGCTTAATTTGAGCGTAGATAGCGGTGGACCAGCAACAGAAACAGGAAAAGACACAGGAAAAGACACAGGAAAAGAATCAGGAAAAGAATCAGGGGAAAAGAAAAAATTTGCTGGTCGTCCGACTGGTAAGTTTGCCCATAAGCCGAAAAAGCGGCATAAACCACGGGCAAGAAATAAAAAACCCACTAAACGGGATAAAGCAAAAGCGCAAAAAAAACAGCGCGCTAAATAACACCCACAAGCGTCAAGATAAACCCTGAAACCCGTTTATTGATTCAGGTTTACGCTGAGGAGTTTGATCGCTAGACCGACAAACACAAAGCCGGCAAGGCGCTGCATATAAACCTGAGCTTTCGGGGTGCGCTGAAGCCAGCTGCCCAGGCCGCCAGCTGCAAACGCAACGCCGCCAAAAACCAGCAAGGTTGTCAGCATAAAAATACTACCTAAGAGAAAAATCTGTTGACCGATGGATCCATTGGCAGGAGCGGTAAACTGCGGTAGGAAAGCCAGGAAAAAAATCGAAACCTTGGGGTTAGTGATATTCATTATAATCCCGCGGCGGTAGAGCTGAAAGCCGGTTAATTGGCAGGCTTTATTTGTTTGCAGCTTGGTGGCAGAAGCATGGAATGCTTGCCATGCGAGAAATAGCAGGTAAATAACACCGACAAGCTTCAACAGACCGAAAGCGAAAGCTGATGCTAATAAAAGAGCCGCCACCCCAGCGGCCACCAGTACGGTATGGAAAATTAAACCCGTACACAGACCTAGCGTTACCAATATTCCGGCTTTGCGCCCGTAGAGTGCTGATTGGGTTAATACAAAAATGTTATCCGGGCCGGGAACCAATGCCAGGGCAATTGAAGCGATAACAAAGGCAGCTAGCTGCTCAGGCGGAATCACAATATATTATTGATGTGCGATGGGTTTTTCAGTAAATAAGTAGTCTTTCAATTCCTTGTCGAAAGTCGGGTCCTGTCGGCGTATCCATTCGAGAACCATGGTAGCATGTTCTTTTTCTTCGTCGCGATTATGCACAAGAATGGCTTTTAGTTCCCCGTTTGTACAGGCATCAACACGCTGGTTATACCAGTCTACGGCTTCGAGCTCTTCCATTAAGGAAGTAATAGCCCGGTGCATGTCCATGGTTTCGTTTGAAAGGGTTGAGATGGGCTCGTGATAGCCTTCGGTTGCCATATTTATATCCCCACAATTATGGTATGTTATATTAAGTTTGACTGTTTATTTTAAAATAAGTGCCAGGCAAAAAGCTGACTCAGTCACTGTTTCTATTGGAACGACTGTACTCGAAAGCTTTTTCACACTCGGGTAAATCCATGAACAAGGCTGCACGCTGGCCGGTTCTTTCACCATAGTCTTTGTAAAAATCCTGACAATGTTTTTTCTCTTTACCTGAAGCAACGCAATCTTTAATAACACCCTCTCGTAGTGGTGCAATTTTGACTTCCCTTGCCTGCTGGCAGCTGTTATCAAGTTTCTCCTGTTGTAGTTTGCGGGCATCGGCCTGGCTCTCGGTAGAGACTGTCGAGAGTAGTATCAACAAACCACCAAAAACGAATAGCGTACTGGTATTCATGCCTTTCTCCTTCATGTTCTTTTACAATCAGTACTAATAGCTTAGCACCAACAAAGGATTGAGGCTAAATTTCCCCGCTTTGAATTTACATGCTGATTTCAAAGCCCAGATAAACATAACGGGACATCCCGGGTCGAGGGCCTTCGGGTTGGCGCGATACTACGGCGCTGGAATCGGTCAGGTTTTGAACCCCAGCAAATACTTGCACAGTGTAGCTAAAGTGATAATAAACCGAGGCATCCAGTAGAAAGTAGCTGTCAGTTATACCAAAACGCGAATCCGGGTCACCATTTCCATTCACCTGCTCACGGGTGTTGCTAGCACTTGTAAAGGACTCACTCACATAACTACCACTGAGCGTGCCACCCCAATTTTGGCCGTGGATACCGGTTTGCAGGTTGAATAGCAGGTCGGGAATGTAGGGTACTTTGTTGCCAACCGCACCAAAGCTAAAAATAGACTCAGGATCTTCCGAGGCGGCGTTATTTCGTTGCTCGGCGTTGGTATAGGTAGCAGTTAGTACCCAAGGGTTGCTGATTTTCCAGTTACGCGTCATGCCAGCATCATAATTGGCAGAAAACTCAACACCGTAACTTCTTACTTTACCGAAATTAGCGCTTTCACCAGAACCGGCCCCGCCGATATTGTCGACTACGATTAAGTTATTAAAATCGGTGAAAAACAGCGTGGATTCCAGCTCAAGGTAACGATCACTATCCTGATACCGGAAGCCGGCCTCATAGGCATTGCTGGTTTCTTCCTTGATGCCTTCGCTGGAACTTTTGGGGTTCGGTGGCGAGTAGCCGCGATTGAGACTACTAAAAACGACCCATTGATCGTTAATGGAATAATTAAGCCCGAAACTCCCGGCCCATAGGTTCAGCTGGTTTGTTAGCGTCGGGTCGGGTTGGTCACTGGCATAATTTTCAATATAAACCTGATCGAGTTGCTCCATCCGGATACCAGGCACCAAGCTCCAAGCACCAAATTCGATCGTGTCTTGTAAATAAATCGCTACCGCGTCGGTTTTTTGCAGTCTGTCGCCGGCAGCACCGGGTATTCCGGGTATCAGTTCAGATATTGTCCCATCTACGGCTTGGCGGTATTTGTCGTCCCACTGAAAGCGGATCACCTGATCTTTGTTAAAACGAATGCCTGCGGTAATTTCATGGCTGGCATTTGCACTTGAGAAACGGTAAAACCCGTTGAATTCGATGCCCTCGTTGTTATAATCGCGGTTGTTAGCACGGACCCGCAGCACACAGGTCAGCTCGCCACGCAAGCATTCCAGGCCCTCATCATCTAGTGCCAATGCGGACGGCAGGGAATAGTTGTTGCCAGCAACCCCGTTAACATCGCGAATGTCCCTGAGCTTGTACCAGTTACGCGAAAAGGTGCTGTGGTAAAGCGTAGTTATAAAATCCAATGCATCCAGTGGTGAAATGCTATAACGCAAATAACTTCGATTTTCTTCACTATCAATATTATCAAAGCGGGTGCTGGCGTAACGCCGGTATGGATCGTTTTTGAAATCGGCCTCGCTAAGACCAAGATAGGTCACATCACCATCAAGCGTTGAGCGGCCGTACTTAAACTCCAGGCGTTGATATATTTGTGTATCGGCTTCCCAGAAAAGCTTTAATAGGGGTTCGCTGCGTTTAAAACCGGTTTGATTACCGTTATTGAAATCCGGGGTGCTGTCGATTGTTTTGAATCCACCGGAATTTCGATAAACTCCTTCCAGCAGATAGCCTACCCCCCCTTGGCTTGTGGCTACGCTATCCCCGTAATACAAGTGAACCCGCGCATCCGCAAAACTACCATAGGATGTACGCAAGAAAAACTCCCGGTTACGGGGTATTTTTGTCGACAAATAGTTAATCACCCCGCCGGTTGTATGTGGCCCGTGGCGCACCTGACTTGAGCCTTTGAGAATTTCCAGCCCACTCATCCGCCCAACGGCCGGAGTGTAGTAGGCGGCTGGAGCAGAATAGGGTGCAGGTGCAGTCAAAACCCCGTCTTCCATCATGGTGATTTTTGCACTGCGAGTGGTATCAACTCCGCGCAAGCTGATATTGGCAAACAAACCGTAACCATCTTCCTGACGCAAATACACCCCGGGCACGCTACGCATTACCTGATTGATATCATCGTAGTTGCGTTCACGAATTTCTTCCGCCGAAATATACTGAGCGGAACCGGTTGCCTTGAGAATACCAGCAGAGCCCCCGACTACTAAAATCTTATTGAGAACAGCACTCTGCGCATCGGTTGATTCTGCATTACTGGGTGTTATATTATCCTCGATGGGCAATTGCTCAGCGTGAGCTGACCCCGAAGCATAAACCATCAGGGCTGCCAGAATTTGCAGTGTAAGGACTTTCATTAAGGGCTCTCTTTCATCTCAGAATTATTCTGAGGCAAGTATAGAGAGCATTGTTACTAAATACAAACGATTCTCATTAACACTTGACCCAGGTCAAGTGTTTAACCTTAATAATGCTTGATTTCTATGCGAAACATTGAGATAAGAGACTTTTCTGCGCTGTTGCCTGGTTTTTCGACCTCTAATAGTATAAACCATGGGAATATCTTGCCCCTTGTGGCTTGCATATTCCGGCCCAATCTGAACACTGATTCTGGTTCAATCTGAACACCCATTCTGGTTTTATGTGAACACTGATTCTGGTTTTATCTGAACACTTTTTTGGTTTTTCCGGAATCGGTGTTCAAATTCCCGGAATAGGTGTTCAAATAAAACCAGAATACCTTTCAGCGCATTGTTTTATCAATTGTTTGCTATTCTTTTTACCTTTTGGGAGAAGAGCACGGCAAGAGTAAGGATTACAATGCGAAAAATTAGAGATATTTTAAGATTACGGCTGGCTGGTGGTTTATCCATTCGCCAGATTAATGCCAGCACCAAGGTGAGTATCGGCTCCATCCAAAACTGCTGAGCCAGGCTGGCGCACTGAAATTAAGCTGGCCACTGCCGGATGATTTAGATGATGCGCAGTTGGCACGGCTGTTTTATCCGGGTGCCGATACGCGTACATCTTCACGGTTCCAGGTGCCCGACTGGCCGACCACCCACCAGGAGCTAAAACGCAAGGATATGACCAAATTATTGCTGTGTGAGCCATTCTTGGGTCGCTGTATCTGACCGCTCATAAGCGCGTTTCGCTGCCTTCTATGGTGTATAGCCCCAACGTTTCATATATCTGCTAATCAATCTTTGTGACAGCTTGATTCCCCACTGATCCTGGATCAATGCATGTATCGCTGTACTCTTAACCCGAGCCGGAAGGGCTTGTAGTTTTCTCATGATACCGAGGGCCTTTCTTTCAAGTTGCTGTTGATTTCTAGCTGGTGAAGAGGCTCGGATACTCTGCTTAAGGTCACAATTGAGATATTCATCAGGATTCATCTCCGGCGTGTAGGCCGTAGGCCGGCAAATAGTAAACTTCGATTCGCTTTGTGTTCTCTTCGAGCCAGGCCTTCACGAGTTTTGCGTGGTGCACTCTCAAATTGTCCAATATCAAAAATACTTTCCGGTTCGCCCCCTCTTTCCAATCTGCAAAGCCTCCAGGCCACCCTTTTCATACCGCCGAATCCAGTCACCCACCGTGGCATAGTGTACGTCAATGACCCGAGCGATCTCATAACGGCTCATTCCATCGGCGAACAACCGAATGGTCTGTTCCCGATTGTGTTGTTGCACCTCGGTGCTGCGCTTTCTGGCATCTGTTCTAAGCATGCTCCCGATTATAACATCTTGGGTATTTGAAAGCTAAGTTAATATGTTGATTCGACGATTACAATAAGTCTCTATTCAGGGGTTTTCAATGGAAACACCACGGCATGATCCATTTCAAGCTTAACTCCTATTTTAGAGCCTACCTCATGATTGTGATGAGATTGGCTCATGCATAAAACCTGCTCGCCATTATTAAGCTTTAGGGTAAACAGAAAGTGTGAGCCTCTAAATACCCGGTTGACCACTTCCAGCTCCCAGTCACTGTCATCGTTGTGAATAATGTCATCCGGACGAACTAAAACAGAGACTTCTTCATTGGGAGTGAAGCAATTGCATACGCTGGCGTTTAAAATACCGAGCTCGGTATGCACTTCATTGCAACTGTAGACCATGCCTTTGATTAACACGCCTTGCCCAATAAAGTCCGCCACAAAAGGATGGTTAGGCTGATGGTACAGGTTGTAGGGGGTATCCCATTGCAACAATTTTCCGGATTTCATTACCCCTACAGAATCGGCAATCGCAAAGGCTTCGTTTTGGTTGTGGGTCACCATTAAGGCGGTAATGCCTTCGGCTTTTAAAATACAGCGCACTTGCCTTGCTAGGCTCTCTCGCAGCTCAACATCCAATCCCGAAAACGGTTCATCCATTAATAACACTTGCGGTTTGGCCGCCAATGCACGCGCAAGGGCAACGCGTTGTTGTTGTCCACCAGAAAGCTGGTGTGGGTAGCGCTTTTCTTTGCCGGCTAAATCCACCAACTCCAGCAAGCTGCAAATGCGCTCTTGTTGCTGCTTTGGACTAAAGCTTTCAATCCCAAAGCGAATGTTATCGGCGATGTTCATATGGGGAAACAGAGCATAATCTTGAAACACCATACCCACTTTCCGTGATTCAGTGGGTTGGTGTATTTGAGTGGATGAAACCACTTGAGCACCCAGTGCAATCTCACCCTCTGTAAGCGTTTGCAAGCCTGCAATGGTTCGTAATAAGGTGGTTTTTCCACAACCACTTGGGCCGAGTAAACAGCCAATTTCGCCCGCGTTTAAATGCAGAGAAACACCATCTAAAATTAGCGTATTCTGATGGTGGCTGGTTATTTGGGTAAGCTGAAGTTCACGCATGCGATTTTCCAATCAGTTTGCTTAAAATAATCACGGGGATTATGCCCGTCAGAACAATTAATAAGGCAGGCAGCCCAGCGTCTGCCAAGCGTTCATCGGCAGCCATCTCGTAAGCGCGTACTGATAAAGTGTTGAAATTAAAGGGTCTTAAAATTAAGGTGGTGGGTAACTCTTTTAAGACTTCTACAAATACCAAAATAAAGGCGGTGACTAAACTGCTACTGAGCAGTGGGATATGAATACGCTTTAAGATGGCCCCGTGGGTCGCGCCTAAGATTTTTGCGGATTCATCCATACTCGGTTTTATTTGAGTTAAGCCCGATGCAATGCTTTGCAGTGCCACCGATAAAAACCGGAAGCAGTAGGCAAAAACCAAAGCAAATAGCGTTCCTGAGAGTAGTAGTCCGGTAGAAATATCGAGGTTCTCGCGGGCCCACCCATCCAGTGTATTGTCAAACCATGCAAAGGGTATTATCACCGCAACGGCAATTACCGTTCCTGGAATTGCATACCCCAATCCCGCCATACGCACTGTATTATCGATAAGGGGCGATTTCTGAATCCGTTTTACATATAGAAAAAATAACGCCAGAGCAATAGTAATCAAGGCGGTGATAAACGCCAAACTAAAGCTGTTCCAGACTAGGGTAAAAAAATCTGCATTCAGCTCGGTATTGGCCACATAGATTGACCAGTTGAGCAGTTGCAAAGCAGGCACAACAAAACCAAATAAAATCGGTACA
This sequence comes from Lysobacterales bacterium, assembly GCA_021648125.1. GTDB lineage: Bacteria > Pseudomonadota > Gammaproteobacteria > Xanthomonadales > SZUA-36 > SZUA-51. The sequence continues at coordinate 30,184 of JAKITK010000008.1, read as the reverse complement.
AAACAGACAATAACCGCCAACAGCGCTCGACGGCCGGTTAAGGCTGGAAGCAGGTTGTTTAACGCTTGATTATTTCCCGTAAAGTATTTGGCCTGTTTGCGTGACCACAGCTCCACCGCCATTAAAACGCTGACAAACACCAGCAGTAAAATAGAAAGTTGTGCCGTGGTGGTGGTGTCGCCAAAGCCTGTCCATGTGCGGTAAATACCCGTAGTAAAAGTGGGTACGCCAAAATGTTGCACCGTTCCAAAATCGGCCAGAGTTTCCATTAACGCCAAGGTTAAACCTGCAATAATGGCAGGGCGTGCAATGGGAAGTGCAACTTTAAAAAAGGTTTTATAGGGGCCGGCACCAAGTGCGCGGCTGGCGTGCAGCATACTCTGGCTTTGGTTTGCAAATGAGGTGCGCGCCAATAGATACACATAGGGGTATAACACCAGTGAAAACATGACCACAGCGCCGCCTAATGAACGAATCTCAGGAAACCAAAGATTCACTATTTTCGTCTCAAATACGCTCCTAAGTGCGCTTTGTACAGGGCCTTCAAATTCAAGCAAGCCCGTATAGGTGTACGCGATAATGTAGGCAGGCATCGCCATGGGCAACAGCAGCGCCCAGTGCAATACCGATTTCCCATAAAATTCATACTGACTCACCACCCATGCACTGGGAATGCCTAATAAAAGGGCACCGAAGGTCACGCCCAACATTAACCAGAGCGAGTTGATGATGTATTCGGGCAATAAAGTGCTAGACAGGTGCGCCCAGTTATCATTGGTTGGTTCAAACACGAAACTGACCAGCACCCACAGTGGGACGGTCAGTAGAAGGGCGATGATGATCGTCAGAATCGACCAGCGGTTAAGGTGTTTCGATGCTGACTTTAATTGAATCTTAAACAGGCGCCTCAATATTAGCGCCAACCTGCTCTATCCATAATACGAATCGCTTTAGTATTTAATTCACCAAGCCGGGTGAGGTTCAGCACATCGCTGTGAAAAGTTCCCCATGCGTTTAATGTTTCGCTCCAAGGCGCCGTGGCAATCACCGGGTACTCATTATTGGTTTTAGCGTACCAAGTTTGGGCCTCTTTTGAAAGTAAGAACTCAATCAGTTTAATTGCGTTGTCTTTGTTTTTAGCCGCTTTTGTCACTGCAATGCCGCTGACATTAATGTGTGCGCCACGACCTACTTGGTTAGGCCAAAAAACCGCCACTTGCTGTGCCGCTTTAACTTGTTTGGGGTCGTTGCTGTTCAGCATTTGCCCTAAATAGTAGGTGTTTACAATTGCAATATCACACTGACCGGCAGCCACGGCTTTAATTTGATCACGGTCACCGCCTTTGGGTTTTCGAGCCATATTATTAACTAAGCCTGCTACCCATTGAGTTGTGATTTTCTCGCCTTGATGGGCCAGCATAGACGCCACCAGCGACTGATTGTATATATTATTAGAAGAGCGCACACAAATGCGCTTTTTCCACTTAGGCGAGGCAAGGTCTTCGTAAGTGCTCAGCTCAGATGGTTTAACGCGGTCTTTAGCGTACACTAGCATACGAGAACGAGTGGTTAATCCCACCCAATACCCATCGGCATCCCGCAAATGCTCAGGCACCAATCGTTTCATTCTCTCAGTTAAAATCGGTTGCAACACGCCTGCTTGTTTTGCCCGGTGCAAACGACCCGCATCGGTGGTAATAAAAATGTCGGCAGGGCTGTTAATACCTTCAGATTCTAGGCGTTTTAACAGTGCATCGGCCTTACTGGTAATCAAGTTGACCTCAGTGCCTGTTTGCTTGGTGAAGTTTTCCAATAGGGGTTTAATCAACTGCTCTTTTCGAGCGGAGTATACATTTACTTCATCAAGTGCCGCATAAACAGGTAAAGTAAATGCGCAGGTTAAAATTAATAGGCAGCTGTTTTTAAATAGGTTTTTCATGATGATTACAAACTCTTACTCATTATGCAATGAATGATTTTAATCTAATTGATAATCATTATCAATTAGAATTGAATTGAATTGATTAGCAAGCTATTGTGGATCCCTGTTGTGGGCGCCTATTGCCGATAAGGTAATCACTCAAAAAGAGAATAAATAGTACCGTCCCGGGTAATACGGTTTATTATCGTTTCGGTAGGTAGAGATCAGTGATCGTACCTTCAAAGGCTTCGGCGGCCATGGCTATGGTTTCTGATAGAGTCGGGTGCGGGTGAATTGTTAGGCCAATATCGGCAGCTTCGGCGCCCATTTCTATGGCGAGAGCACACTCGGAAATCAGTTCGCCGGCATTTACACCGACAATACCAGCACCGATGATCTGCTTGGTGGCGGGATTAAAAAGCAGTTTGGTAAGACCTTCGCTGCGGGCTATACCTAAAGCACGACCGGAAGCCGCCCAGGGGAATTTACCCACTTTATAATCAATACCTTTTTCTTTTGCTTCTATTTCAGTGGTTCCTACCCAAGCAATTTCTGGGTCGGTATAAGCTACCGATGGAATAACCCGGGCATCAAAGAAGGACTTTTCATCGGCACAAACTTCGGCGGCAACCTTGGCTTCATGGGTGGCTTTATGCGCTAGCATTGGCTGACCGACGATATCGCCGATGGCAAAAATATGTGGTTGATTGGTTTGTTGTTGATTATTAACCGGGATAAATCCTCGTTCATCAACATTTACACCCGCTTTATCGGCACCGATCAGGCCACCGTTGGGTGAGCGCCCAACAGCCACCAGCACTCGGTCAAATTCCAATTTTTCCGGTACATTCTTACCGTCTAAATACACGCTTAAAGCTTCATCACCTGCTTCAACTTTTTCTACCTTGGTATTTAGAAAAATATTATTCAAAGTGTTTTTTAGGCGTTTTTGCAGCGGTCGAATCAAGTCTTTATCAGCGCCCGGCATCAGCTGGTCAAACATTTCCACTACCGTCACCTGACTACCCAGTGCCTGATAGACAGTTGCCATTTCCAGACCAATAATGCCGCCACCAATTACCAGCAAGCGCTGCGGGATATCCTGCAACTTAAGCGCATCGGTTGAGTCCATCAAGCGCGGATCGTCCATGAGTAAACCGGGAAGTTTCACCGATTGTGATCCGGCAGCGATAATACAGCGGCTAAAACTCACCGCTTTTATACCGTGCTCACCGGCAACCATCAAATTATGCTCATCGCTGAAACGACCATGACCTGTTATTAGGGTAATTTTTCGTTGTTTGGCAATGCTTGCCAGACCATTGGTTAAACGGGAAACGACTGAAGTCTTCCACTCGCGCAGCTGGTCGATATCAATTTCTGGCTCACCAAAGTGCAAACCGTGTGCCGACATGGCTTCAGCTTCATCGATGACTCTGGCGGTATGCAATAATGCCTTGGAAGGAATACAACCCACATTCAGGCAGACCCCGCCGAGGCTGTCGTAGCGCTCAATCAAAGCGACTTTCAAGCCCAGATCAGCCGCCCGGAAGGCCGCGGTATAACCACCCGGACCGGCACCGAGAACAACCAAGTCGTAATCGTAATCATGTTTAGCAGTTATTTTTTGTGCTGGCTCAGCTACTGCTGCATCGACCTTGCTGGCCGCCACTTCAACTGGGGCTGGGGTAGTTTCAGTTTCTTTCTCCACCTTTTCGGCTGTTTTATCCACAGATGCAGCTTCAGCAACTTCTAAAGTAGCAATTAAATCACCTAAATTAACTTTATCGCCAAGCGCAACATCCAGACTTAGAATTTTACCCGCTTGCGGGGCGGGGACTTCCATTGTTGCTTTATCGCTTTCCAGGGTAATGATGGACTGTTCGGCTGCGACTTCATCACCCGCTTGTACCAGTACTTCAATTACTGGAATATCATCAAAATCACCGATATCGGGAACCAGAATGTTAATTGTGTTTGTCATGCTTAACCCTCTGCCCCAATCCCCGTGGATTGCGGCTCTAGTATTAATTCGTTGTTGGCATGTCGCCAGTTCAAATGCCGCAGGAAACTCATTCCTAACAGGATATCACCACCCAGTCCTGGGCTAATTACAGCGCGTACATTATTCACCCGGATCGAGCCTAGGCGTACCTGTTCAAGCCGGGTCATATAGCCGCGGGCGATCCCATTTGCGGTTTGTAGCTGAATTTGTTGGCCTTTTTTTAGGCCCAGTTGCTGCGCCAACTTTTCCGGAATTGCTACCGCAGTAGCGCCAGTGTCGAGCAAAAATTTCACCGGCTGACCATTGATTTCACCTTCAGCACGGTAATGCCCCTGACGATCCGCAGGAATAATCACCGTGCTGCCGCTTACCCGTAGCGGCTGTGTCGCTGATCTTGCACCAAGGAAGTCAAATAGCCATGTCAATACCAGCAATAGTGAAGCTATCGCCAACCAAGCCATTACTTTTGAAGTCTTCTTTACTTCAGAATTTGCTGGTGTTTGCATAGGCCCGCTTACAGCATTACCCGCCTGATATCTGCCATCATTTCGGCGAGATAGCGGGTAAATCTGGCAGCTGAAGCACCATCAATCACCCGATGGTCATAGGATAATGACAACGGCAACATCAGCCTTGGGCGAAATTCCATGCCATTCCAAAGCGGTTTCATAAAGGATCGGGAAACACCTAGAATGGCGACTTCCGGGGCATTAATAATGGGTGTAAATGCCGTACCACCAATCCCGCCCAAGCTGGAAATAGTGAAACAACCACCCTGAAAATCCTTTGGTAATAATTTTCCATCGCGAGCGCGTTGACTCACTTCGGCGAGTTCTTCAGCTAAATCCAACAAGCCTTTCTGATCGCAGTTACGCAATACTGGAACCACCAATCCATCGTCAGTATCAACAGCTATACCGACATGAAAATACTGTTTAAGCACCAAATCTTTACCATCAATACTCAAAGAGGCATTAAACCGCGGGAATTGTTTTAATGCGGCAACGCAAGCTTTAATCATGAAAGGCAAAGGGGTTAGTTTGGTTCCCCGTTCGCGGGCTAGCTCCTGATTACCCTTGCGGAAGGCTTCCATCTCGGTGATATCGGCCTCATCAAACTGGGTGACATGCGGAATGCTGATCCAGTTACGCGCCAGAAAAGAACCGGATAGTTTCTGAATTCGGCTTAATGGCTGAGTTTCTACCTCTCCGAACTTGCTGAAATCTATTTCCCGCAGCGGCGGCAAATCGAAGGGCATGCCTGAACCACTAGTAGTCGCAGGTGCCGCACTCAGTGCCTGCTTAACAAAGGCTTTAACATCATCGCGGGTAATTCGGCCTGCGCGCGCGCTACCGACCACCTTAAGCAAATCCGCACCTAGCTCTCGGGCAAAGCGTCTGACAGCCGGGCTCGCATGTGCCATACCGCCCGCAGGCGCTACAGTTTCTGATCTTGCTGAGGCTATAACTGGTGTAGGCTGAGGTACTTCAGCAACAGTTGGAGCTGGGGTCGCAGTCTCTACCGCAACAACTGTTTCTATTTCCTTTTTCAATACCTCAGGTATAGGTTCGTCTTCAGGCTCAGTTTCAGTTTCAGTCGCTGTGTCCGCTGCTGAACTTGCCAGCAAAAGGGCGACAACATCGCCTTCTTTGACCACATCGCCCACGGCTATCTTTAATTCAGCTATCACCCCGCTTTCAGGAGATGGGATTTCCATGGTGGCTTTGTCGCTTTCTAGCGTAAACAAAGACTCTTCTTTGGCAACTTGCTGGCCGATAGCAACTAATACCTCGATCACATCCACACCGTCAAAATCGCCAATATCAGGAATCTTGATTTCTATTACCTTACTCATCTTAGACTCCTACCCTTAAATGGTCCATGGATCGGGCGTGCCCGTTTTAATTTTAAGTTTATCCCGTGCTGCCAGTAGCTCTGATTGCGAAAACGCACCTTGGCGGTATAGTGCAAACAGGGCTGCATAAGCCACATGGTAGCGATCGACTTCAAAGAAACGCCGCAAACTCTTGCGCGTATCTGAGCGTCCGAAACCATCGGTACCCAACACCATGTAGTCTCTCTGGGGGATGAATGCGCGTACTTGATCGGCAAAATTGCGGACATAATCAGTGGCGGCAATAACCGGCCCTTCATGGCCCTGCAAACACTGAGTTATCCAGGCTACCCGCGGTTCTTTTTCCGGATTCAGGCGATTGAATCGAGCGGCACTGAAACCATCTTTACGCAATTCATTAAAGCTTGTGGCTGACCAAATATCGGCAGTCACATTAAACTCTTGTTCCAGAATTGATGCACCAGCAATCACTTCGCGCAAAATCGCACCACTGCCCATCAGCTGGACGGTGTGTTTACCTTCTCCGGCGGCCCTGAATAAATACAGCCCTTTGCGGATGCCTTCTTCACTACCTTCTGGCATGGCTGGGTGTGAATAGTTTTCGTTGAGGACGGTAATGTAATAAAATTTGTCTTCCAGCTGCTGATACATCCGCCGCATACCGTCCTGGATAATCACCGCCAGCTCATAAGCAAATGTCGGATCATAAGTAATACAGTTGGGATTGGTCCCCGCCAGTACCTGCGATTGGCCATCTTCATGCTGCAAGCCTTCGCCATTTAAGGTGGTACGACCGGATGTGCCGCCAATCAAGAACCCACGCGCGCGCATGTCGCCAGCAACCCAAGCCAGATCCCCAAAGCGCTGGAAGCCGAACATGGAGTAATAAATAAAGAATGGAATCATCTGTTGCTGATTGCTGGCATGCGATGTGGCGGCTGCCAACCAGGATGCCAGCGCGCCGGTTTCGGTAATGCCTTCCTGTAATATCTGACCTTTGATGTCTTCTTTGTAAAACATTAACTGATCGGAATCTACAGGTTCATACAACTGGCCTACAGATGAGTATATCCCTAACTGTCGGAACATGCCTTCCATCCCGAATGTGCGTGCCTCATCGGCGACAATGGGCACCACCAGTTCTTTCAGCTCTGGGTTACGAAGTATAATTGAAAGGATGCGCACAAATGCCATGGTAGTGGAAATTTCACGCTCACCGCTGGCCTGCATAACCGACTCAAACACCGACAATGCTGGTGCCGTTAGCGGCGGGGCTTTATCTTCGCGTTTTGGCAGATAACCACCCAGTTGCTTGCGCCGTTCCTGCATATAGCGAATTTCAGGACTGTCCTCACCCGGGTGGTAAAAAGGTATGCTTTCGATATCCTCATCACTAATCGGTACATTAAAGCGGTCGCGGAACTGACGGACTGAATCTATGTCCATTTTTTTCTGCTGATGGGAGGCGTTCTGAGCCTCACCCGAATCACCCATGCCATAACCTTTGACTGTTTTCGCCAAAATCACGGTAGGCTGACCTGTGTGCTTAACTGCCTGATCATAAGCGGCATAGACTTTCTGCGGATCGTGGCCACCACGATTTAAACGCCAGATATCTTTATCCGACATTTTTGCCACCATTTCTTTCAGCTCTGGATATTTGCCAAAGAAGTGCTCGCGTGAATAGGCCCCACCCTTGGCTTTATAATTTTGATACTCGCCATCGACCGCCTCTTCCATGCGCTGACGCAGGAGACCTTTGGTGTCTTGTGCTAGCAAAGGATCCCAGTAGGAACCCCAAATTACCTTGATAACATTCCAACTGGAACCACGGAACGCACCTTCCAGTTCCTGAATAATTTTGCCATTGCCGCGAACCGGGCCATCGAGTCGTTGCAGGTTACAATTGATCACAAATATCAGGTTATCTAACTTTTCCCGACCGGCCAAGGAAATAGCACCCAGTGACTCAGGCTCATCAGTTTCGCCATCGCCGATAAAGCACCAAACTTTACGATCGCTGGTATCGGCGATACCGCGATTGTGTAAATACTTTAGAAAACGCGCTTGATAAATGGCAGAGATCGGCCCCAAACCCATAGAAACTGTTGGAAACTGCCAGAAGTCCGGCATCAACCAGGGGTGTGGATATGAAGACAGACCATTGCCATCAACCTCTTCCCTGAAGTGATCGAGCTGATCTTGCGTTATTCGGCCTTCAAGAAATGCGCGCGCATAAAAACCCGGTGAAGAATGCCCCTGAAGATAGAGCAAATCGCCACCACCGGGGTGATCTGCGCCGCGGAAAAAATGGTTAAAACCCACATCATAAAGGGTAGCCGCGGATGAGAAACTGGCGATATGGCCACCGAGATCACCACCGCGTTTACTGGCACGCAGAATGACTGCCATTGCATTCCAACGAATAATGGAGCGAATTTTTCGCTCCATTTCACGGTCGCCCGGCAATGTAGTTTCATGGCTTACAGGAATGGTATTAACATAAGCAGTGGTCGCATCATAGGGTAGATACCCACCGGAGCGACGAGTTTTATCCACCAGTTGCTCAATAATAAAGTGCGCCCTCTCGGGTCCGTCTTTACGGATGATGGATTCAATCGCCTCAAGCCACTCACTGGTTTCTAGGTGATCTATGTCGGTATGTAGTAAATCTTGCTTTGCGCCCATTAAGAGCTCCTTCACAGCCTTTCAACAAAGGCCTGATTTATATTGAGTAGACCCTGGTATAGCCCCGAGGCTTTTTGTCCATGATCAGTTAAACGCACTAATTCTCTAGCGGAAAGCCAAAGGTTCCCTGACTGACTTGTTGTGCTTCTACTACAGCGATTGCCGTCATATTGACCACCCGCCTGACGGTAGCGGATGGCGAGAGCACATGTGCAGGTTTCGCGCTGCCCATTAGGATCGGTCCGATATTAACGGTGTTCGCCATAAAGCGGGTCAAATTAACCGCAACATGAGCGGCATCCAGATTCGGCATAATTAACAAATTCGCCCGACCCTTGAGGCGACTGTTCGGAAAAATAACTTGCCTGTAGTCCGGCGATAATGCCACATCAGCCGGCATCTCACCATCGACTTCCAAGTCCGGTGCACGCTGTTTAATTATTTCCAAGGCCTGGCTCATCTTGACTGAGCTTTCGTTTTGATGCGAACCAAATGTAGAATGTGATATTAATGCAACTTTAGGCGTTATTCCAAACAAGCGAACTTTATCTGCTGCCATTAAACAGATGTCCGCGATAGTTTCGGCATCCGGGTTTTCATTCACATGATTATCCGCAATAAAAACAGAACCGTGATCGCTGCACAACACCGCTACCGATGCCAGCGTACGATTTCCCGGGTGTTTGCCAATGACATCCATGATGTAATCCAGTTTTTTCTGAAAACGCCCCACTACACCGGTAATAAGCGCATCTGCTTCGCCTCTCTCTACCATTAATGCGGCAATCACACTGCTTCGTGTACGGACTATTGCGCGAGCGGTATCAGGTGAAACACCGCGACGTTGCATTATGGCGTGGTAGTTTCGCCAATACTCATCGTAGCGTGGGTCGGACTCCGGGTTGGTAATTTCAAAATCCACACCTTGGCGAATTCTCAAACCCAGCTTCTTTATTTGTTTTTCAATTACAGCTGGCCTGCCCACTAGCAGTGGTAGCGCTATTTTATCGTCAACCAATGTTTGTAGCGCGCGTAAAATTACCGGCTCTTCACCTTCTGCGAAAACCACTCTTTTTGGGTCTTTGCGGGCAGCGTCAAACACTGGCTTCATTAATAATCCGGAACGATATACAAACTGGCTAAGCTTTTCTTTATAGGCCTGCATGTCCTCGATAGGCCGGGTTGCTACCCCGCTATCCATGGCAGCTTGAGCCACCGCTGGCGCCAAATGTACTAACAAACGCTGATCGAATGGCTTAGGAATTAAATACTCAGGGCCGAAAGAAAGTGTCTCACCCGCATATACCGAGCTTAAATCACCCGCTTCCATGCGCGCCAAAGCAGCCAGCGACTTAACACATGCCATCTGCATTTGTTTGTTGATGGTGGTCGCACCCGCATCCAGTGCACCGCGGAATAAATACGGGAAACACAGCACATTATTCACTTGATTGGGAAAGTCAGAACGCCCGGTCGCGATAATCGCATCCGGTTTGACTGCACGAGCTTCATCCGGCCGAATTTCCGGATCCGGGTTTGCCAAGGCAAAAATTATTGGCGTATCTGCCATGCTTGCCACCATTTCTGGGTGCAACAAGCCGCCAACGGAAACCCCCAGAAAAGCGTCTGCCCCAACAATGGCATCTGCCAGTGTTTTAAGCTCAGAAGTTGAGTGGGCGAACAGGGCTTTACGCTCATCCAAATTCTCATCACGACCGTGATAGATCACCCCACGGCTATCACAAACCACAATGTTCTCACGCCGCAGACCTAGATCCACCAAAAGTTTCAAACAAGAAATCCCGGCAGCTCCAGCACCTGATGCCACCAGTTTAATATCTTCAATCGCCTTACCGTTTAGGTGCAAGGCATTCAACATTGCCGCCGCTGCAATAATTGCGGTACCGTGCTGATCATCATGAAAAACCGGAATTTTCATGCGCTTCATCAATTCGGTTTCTATCCGGAAACACTCCGGTGCTTTAATGTCTTCGAGGTTAATGCCACCGAAAGTAGGCTCTAGTGAAGCAATAATATCAATCAGTTTTTCGGGGTCTTTTTCTTCAATTTCAATATCGAAAACATCAATCCCAGCAAACTTCTTAAACAATACGCCCTTGCCTTCCATAACTGGCTTGGATGCAAGCGGGCCAATATCGCCCAGCCCCAGCACCGCAGTGCCATTAGTGATTACTGCTACTAAATTGCCGCGCGAGGTCATATTGTTAACTTCAGCGGGATCTGCTTCGATCAACTCACAAGCCGCTGCCACCCCGGGGCTATAAGCCATTGCCAGGTCTTTTTGTGTCGTTAGTGCCTTGGTAGCCACCACCTGAATTTTCCCTGGGGTGGGCTTGAGATGATATTCGATTGCCGCCTCGCGTAAGGCGGCATCATCCGTTGACTTGGGTTTTTTGTCAGAACTCTTACTGTTTTTATCCATCACAAACCATCTCAATACTCACCGCTGCATTCATCTTAGGAGCGTTTATCCTGGCTCCATACTGCTTTCATACTGACCTAATGTGGCCAGTCCGTTCATGCGCGCTCGGTGGGCCAATTTAGCCTGACCAGAACCAACATTTGCTACGATGTCCACGCCCCACTCAACCAGTGTCGGGTGCTGCAGTGCACGGCCGTAGGAGAAACTCAGCGGCCAAGGGAAAATCCCCAGCTTATTCATCGCATCCAGATGCGCAGTGGCTTCTTCATCGCCCTGACCACCGGAAAGAAATACCACCCCGGCTAACGAGCCCGGAACTGACTGCAACAGGCAGTCAACTGTGGCTTCAGCCACTTCGCCAACATTGGCTCGGTCAGTGCCCTGCTCACCTGAAATGACCATGCTGGCTTTTAAAATGGTGCCTTCCAGCATCACATTTTGGTCGTACATCTGCTCAAATAAGCGCCGCAACACCAGTTCTGTGACTTCATAGCAGTCTTCAAGCGAATGATCACCACTGATTAAAACTTCAGGTTCAACCATAGGCACAAGCCCGGCTTCCTGGCAGAGCGCGGCATAGCGTGCCAATGCATGGCAGTTGGCATTGATGCAGGCATCAGATGGAGTGCTTTCAGAAATACTAATTACCGCGCGCCATTTGGCAAAACGAGCGCCGAGTTCCGCATATTCCTTTAAGCGTTCACGCAAGCCGTCAAGCCCTTCTGTGACCAGTTCACCAGGGTGACCGGCTAACGGATGAGCGCCCGTATCGACCTTAATTCCAGGAATGATACCGGCAGCCTCCATTACTGCAATCAAAGATTTTCCTTCTGCAGTTGACTGGCGCAATGTTTCATCAAATAAAATCGCACCGGAAATATGCTCGCCGAGACCCGGCGTGGTTAACAGCATTTCGCGATAGTCTCTACGGGTTTCTTCGGTAGATTCCACGCCGATAGAATCAAAGCGTTTTTTAATGGTGCCACCGCTTTCATCAATGGCGAGAATACCTTTGCCGTCGGCAACCATGGCCTGGGCGGTTGAAATAAGTGCGTTAATGTCCATACAATCCCTCATCGGTGATTTTGCAGATCAGAGTAATCTGCGTCTGAGGATATTTTAGAGCTTTATCACTGACTTGGCTATCAAGTTTTCCCGGTTTAGTTATGAGTAGTCTAATTCGGCCCGATATTCTGGCGAACCATGGGGGTTAACCTCCAGTAAACGCAGCGTATTGGTACCACCTTTCATGCCTTGGCGCTCACCCATGGTAAAGACAACCCGTTGGCCAGCTTCCAGTAACCCCTGGGAAAACAGACACTGGATTGCTTGATCGATAATCTCTGAATTGGTATTGGTCTTCTCCCAGATAAATTCGACCGGGTACACATCTTTGTACAAGGCCATTTTTCGGCGGCTCTGCTGATTGGGCGACAAGGCAAAAATTGGTACCGGCGAACTCACCCGTGACAACCATTTAGCGGTAGACCCAGACTCAGTTAAAGACACAATGGCCTGAACTGATACATTCTGTGCAGTAAACATTGCGGCCATAGCAATGGCCTGATCAATGCGTTCAAAGCGCACATTAAGCTTACCCTTGCTTTCTGATGATGCCAAGTGCCGCTCAGCACCCAGACATATTCGGTGCATTGCCTCTACTGCTTTCACCGGATAGTTGCCGACAGCAGTTTCGGCCGATAACATCACCGCATCGCTGCCATCAATGACCGCATTGGCAATATCCAGCACCTCTGCACGGGTTGGTACCGGGTTGTCGATCATCGACTGCAACATCTGGGTTGCGGTAATCACCACCCGGTTTTGTTTTAATGAGGTGCTAATAATTTTTTTCTGCAGGCCCGGTAGCTCTGCATCTCCAATTTCAACCCCGAGATCACCGCGCGCCACCAGCACAGCATCGGATGCATCAATAATACTCTCAAGGTTTTCGATCGCCTCTACCCGCTCAATTTTGCTTATCACCGAGGCATTGCTTCCGGCTTTACGCAACAAAGTTCGGGCTTCGCGCATATCGCCAGCGTTGCGCGGAAAAGACACCGCCAGATAATCAACTCCCATTTTTGCCGCTAATGGCACATCAATAATATCTTCATCGGCTAAACCGGGGATTGATAGCCCGCCACCGGATAAATTCAGGCCTTTGCGATTACTTAAAGTGCCGCCATTGATCACCTCACAATAAACCTGCCGACCTTTAACGAACTTAACCCGCATGGTGATTAGGCCATCGTCCAGCAATAACACATCCGCCGGTCTGACATCATCCGGCAAGCCGGCGTAGCTGACACCTACGCGGGTTTCGTCTCCGAGTTGCTCGGGATCACCAGCATCAATAATAAATGTATCGCCACTTTGTAGTTCAACTTTATCGTTGATGAATTTTTCAATCCGGATTTTAGGCCCGCGCAAATCCGCAAGCAAACCGACCTCTACCCCAGTACGCGCAGATGCCTTGCGTATATTTATTGCCCGCAGTTTTTGTTCTTCTGCACTTCCATGTGAGAGATTAATACGAAACACATTAACCCCCGCTTCAATCAGTTTACACAGCATTTCCACCGACTCACAAGCCGGCCCTACTGTAGCGATGATTTTTGTGCGTCTTCGTTGTGTCATTCTTTTATTATCCTATAAATATTCTGGAGATACTTTTATTCCAGAAGAGGATAATACTCCTTTGTTAGGAAATGGGGAAAATTGTTATAAATAATTTCACTACTAATGGAATGGTCCAGCTCTCCTATAACGGCTTCAAATGAGCGACGATGTAAATTCACAACCTAAACATCAACAGAGATGAGGTAGACCATTCCATTAGTAGTGATATTCCTTAAAAGTTCCATCCAGTGGGTATTCGCCCAGTAGTTGGCCTGCTTGCCCGTAAATGTAGTGGGTCTCGGTGCTGGCGTTTATTTTACTCACCCGCGGCCATCGTATTGGTAGTCCATAACAATGGTATCGCCAGAGCCATCGCGGATGGAGACCTAGAGGCCTGGGCCAGGCGATTGTTATCGGCATGGCTAAATAGCTAGCCATAGCCCAAACTGCCGAGTTTTTCGGTGCGGTTCGGCTGCCGACTAATGCTTTTCTGGTGGATACCTGATTCATTCTCGACCATTCTAGCAAGTTTTGGGTAAATCAACCCATCAGTATGTAGGAAATTTTTGATTTTTACTCGTGGCAAAATCGGGAATGCTTCTATTGAGCGTCTGTCCTCGGGTTTCCCTCGGGTTTCTCCTCGTGGCAAAATCGGGAATGCTTCTATTGAGCGTCTGTCCTCGGGTTTGCTCGGGTTTGGTCAAGTAGAGCAACTATTATTCTCAAATCATGCAAAAACTTGCCTCAAACCAGCTTTCCTTCGCTACGGTTCCTATCCTCGGACAAGCTCCCTAGTCTCTAAAGCTGTTCCTGAAGCTCTTGAAGTGTCTTTTCGGCATAAAGTTTTCTTTCTTTGGCTTCTTCGGCTTTTTCTCCATCGCCGTGGTCATTCAGATATCCGTTGATTTCTCCAATTAAACTTTTAAGATACCGAACTCGAAGATTAATTTTTTTCGTTCCTTGGTATTTTTCCCACTGGGTCTCAACATAACCATAGGTCTTTGCTGCTTTTTGTTTCTGTGCCTCTGTGCCCCAGTAATCACTAAGACCCTTTAACGTTGAATTCTCAGGATAGGCTTGGAGAGCATCATCCAGATAAAGTTTAACAGCATAGGCATCGTCAAGATCTTTACGAGAGAAATATTTTTCCAACTCTTTTTGAGTGTCACCGAGTACAACAACATTCATATTCGTTCCCCAAGAACCAGATTGAACTTGAAGAATTACCCCTGTGGAAATTGTTTGCTCAGTAGTCAATTCATACATACCTTCTTTTTCTAAAGGCTTGACATTAAAATTTATTTCTCTAATATCAACTGTAGTCTGGATCGGCCTAAATTTTATAGTCAAGTTTTCTTCATCGAAACTTTTTTGAAAAACAACCAGTCTCAAGCTTTCATCTGCTCGTTCAACGCTTGGCAATTCATTTAAATGTTTAAAATCAACATAATCACTTGAGTGTTTATAAGGCTCAAGCTTAATATACCCGCTTTTAGCCGCTACATAAACGCCATAGTGTTCTATTGTTTCAACAGCCTTTGACTGAGCAGGAACAAAAGCACCCGTTGCGATTGCAACTTGTGCAAGGGTAAAAAATAGTTTATTCCTCATTATAATTCTCCAGCTTGTAAAGTTAAATAGGGTCGCTTTTTTGCTTAAAACATATGTTTTCATTTTTTTCCTTCCTTTATTCAAATGTACCCCAATCCCCAGATAGAAATACCTAAAACGCAGGAAGCCTTGGCTGTATAATGGTTTGCAACAAAACCGACCATCACCCAAAGGGTGCACAGCTCAAGGCTTATGACTATTCTACCCTACAAACTCGATACAACGAACGATTTACTCACTTCCCGCGCCGGCTTATTGGCTATTGCCCAATTAATGGACTCTTTGAATCTCCCAAAGCGTATTGATAAGCACTTTCCACTACCCAAGAGAATAAGCTGGATGAATAAGCTGGACGAATAAGCGGAATAAGCTGGGAATAAGCTGGGAATAAGCTGGGAATAAGCTGGGAATAAGCTGGACAGGCGTCAAATAAGCTAAAATAAGCTGGAAAAATAAGCTGGACAGGCGTCAAATAAGCATCCAATAAAACCAATTGTTCTGTAGTGAGCAGGAAGCTTGAAAGTTTTTTCTTCAGGTTTGTATTATAATGAAGTGCGCTAAAAGTTAGCGAACTACTCAGAAACGCTCGGAATAGCCTGTTTTCCTATAATCTGGCCACACAAAAGCCTCAACAGCAAACCTGTCGAGGTGCTTTCTATAGTGGTTTTATTTATTCCAGAGCTGGAATAAGTTTTAAGCCATGGTTCCACTGCTTGCCAACTGCTGCACAAAACTGTCGTAATTGCTCAACCGTACCCACAGCCGTAAAACCTTTGGATGAAAAGCTGTTGATCTCTTTAACCAACTATCTGGGTTTAACCCCAATCGTTCTGTGATTACATGCAACTCTGGGGGTATATAACCTAGTTTGTTAATCAAGATAGCTCTTCCGGTGTAATCAACTAACTTCATATAATCTGTAAGTGAATACGGCAGATCGTTTATCCCCTGGCCAAAGGCCAGTAGGTCTGATGTCTTGGTGTTTATTCGTTCCTGTAACTCAGAAGTCTCTGGTGTGCGCGCCATAGCCGCTCGAATGGGGTTTAAATCAACATAGACCATACAGGTCAAAAGCGCGCTTTCATCTAGCAGAGCTTGTGATTTAAAGCGGTTTTCCCAAAAGTGTCCGGTGCATTGGTCTTCAGCATTGGCAGCGATGGCAATGTGTTGGTTCAGCAGTTTCATAAACCAAGAAATACTCATCAGGCGTTGGCGGTAAATCGCTATTTTTTCTTCAACCCATTCCAGTTCGCTGGTACCCAATTGATCACCATCAAGGTATTGCTGACAGTACCGCGGCAACTTACACAGAGCAGCCCAATAAACCAGTACCTGTTTGTTACTCCAGTTTTCGGTTGAGCTTACTTTCAAAACAAGATGGTAATGGTTATGCATTACCGCATAGGCACAGATATCAATACTAAATATACCTGCGAGATATTTAACTCGTTGCTGAATCCATTTTCTACGGTGTTCATAGCAGCGATTGGTTAATGGATCACTGCCACACAAAAAGGCGCGGCGTACACATCGACTAACAATGTGATAGTAGGGTGTTTCCTCGATAGAGATAAGTTGTTTTCTTGGTAGTGTCATGATTTTTTCCCCTTGTGCATGAATATTGAACTATAGGAGTGGAAAAATCATCGGCTGAATGCTGAAATTGGTGTAGGATATTTTCTATGTGGTGTCTGTCCCAAAAATCCAGAAAAATCCAGTGTCTGTCCCAAAAACTCTTCCCAAAAACTCTTGATTTTTACTCGTGGCAAAATCGGGAATGCTTCCATTGAGCGTCTGTCCTCGGGTTTGTCTCGGGTTTGCTCTTATTATTATTGTTTTTCGAGTCTGAACCCAATTCTTTTTGCCAATTTTTCTTTAATGCCTGCCCTTTTCTGATTGTTTGAAATTACCACAACCCTTCACACATTTCCGGGTATGTGGCTGGTGAAAATGAGGTGAATTTCATATCCCTTACTCTAGTAAGATCACTCCATAAAAGCTCATGACCTTTCAGCCTACTGGTGATTTTAATACTTTCTTTAAGCCTAGATATCTCCTCTTCTGTAGCTTCCCTAGGCTCACTCACCTCTCCAAAAACCCTAACCGCTGGCGAAGTCTGAAAACTTCCTAAAAAAAGAGACTTTAGCCAATATAAGGTACTGCTATTCACAGCCATTAGACAGATTCGTTTATTAGTTTCAAAATTCTTAGGCATGGCCTTGGAGAAAGCATCAAAATAGTAGCCAGTAGAATCATCTCGGAAAAACACATGACCGATGGGGGTTACATGAGGGTTACCCTGATCATCAACTGTAGCTATTGAGAAGAATCGATTTGATTTCTTTCCTTTATGCAGGATCTCAATAATTTTACCCCAATTATTTCCAATTTCTATCATGATTTCCATCTCTCGATATTTGAATGAAAATTTTAACACAAACAACACAAACAATGGGGTCAAAACAATGAGATCAGGTCTTGTAATTTGCATTACGAGCGTTTGCAGCTATCCGACTAACCTGTGAATAATGAAGCTCAAAATATTCACCTATTTCTTTCATGCTGTAACCACCACTTCCATAGCTTGTATGATTACTTCGTTTCGTGAAGCTGATTTTTCATGACGATCAACTCTAGCAGTTACCGGGCCGTTCCAGATTACAGTGCCGGCCTGCATAATCAACTGGCGGTATTTTTCTGCCGTTAGCGGGCCGATATCAAAGATGCACTGATTGGTGTCAGGCCTCTGCGTCATCATGACTGAATCACACCTGATCGCTGAGGAAATTATTTCGCCCGTGACACTTTTGTTACACATTCGGTCGTGGTTTCTGCTGTAATACAACCAACATAAATGCTGACATTGGCGTCAAGAGAATTCAGATGCGAACTTTTATTTTCACTACTATGATATTTTTATGCAGCCCCAGTTCTGCAGATGTCACCGTTAAAAGCGATGTATTGCGAACCAACCTGATCGAGCTGTATACCTCCGAAGGGTGTAGCAGTTGCCCTCCCGCCGATCGATGGTTTAGCACCCTAAAAAATCACCCCGACCTTTGGCAGCAATTGGTGCCGATGGCTTTTCATGTGGATTATTGGGGTTACATCGGCTGGAAAGACCGGTTTTCAAAAGCCAAGTATTCAAACAGGCAGCGGCAGTACGCCCGTGAAAATGCAATCCCCACGGTTTATACACCGGGGCTGGTGACGAATGGCAAGGAATGGCGGAACTTTAGCTGGAAGGCGCCAAAATCGATTAAAAAGCAACAAATCGGTGAACTTACCTTGAGCATCGGCGAGGAAACACTTTCGATTATGTTTGAGCCTGCGCAAATATTGGCTACCGAAAAATTAGTGGGCAATGTGGCTTTGCTTGGTTTCGAGATAGTTTCTAATGTGCGGCGTGGTGAAAACGTTGGGCGCAAATTAAAACATGATTTTGTCGTATTGGAATTTAAAAGCAAGAAAATGAATGCAACTCAAGGCGCATACCATGTCACAACCAAGCGCCCGACCAGCAAAGTAGATGCCGGTAGATATGCTATTGCGGCCTGGATCTCAACTGATAATGCGCAGGAACCATTGCAAGCAGTAGGTGCCTGGCTCGGTGATTGAGTCCAAGGCGTCTATTCTTTCTGGATTTCGACGCGAGCAGCAAGCCCACGGGTGAAAGGTCAGATTCGGGGTGCTACAAAGTAGTTAAGGCCATCGGGTTTGCCTCAAATGCCGCGCCAAAGCCCTTGCAGCGTCAGGCCCGGAGGGTGGCTCTTGCCAAGCGCAGACGCCCATTCACCAGAGCTCGGTGGGGGCCTGCCGCAAGCCTTGCGATCGCACCTTCCAAACAAACACCATTGATAAAAAAATACGAACTGATGCCCTAGACCACAAAATGGAGATCAGGAATGCATCTTGCAATGTTTGATTTTCTGTGGACATAAGCTATCAACTGTAATTTAGACTTAAAAACTTTTGCGAAGCAACACACCATATGTAGCGGGTTGAGACGGGAAGGCGTTAATAGTGCCATCTTGAATGACGCCTGGAAAAGCGCCTGTAAAGTATTCAGCGCCCAATAAGTTACGACCCCACAATTGAATATTCCAACCATTCTCAAAATCAAGCCCTATACTGCCGTTGAAAACACTGATTTGACGATACACATCAAAAATCTCTGTTATCCTAGTATTGCTTTCATACTGATAATCAAGACGCACGAATCCGACCCAACCCTTACTAAATTCATGGGTATATGTTGCCGATGTTGATAGCGCAAATTCAGGCACTCCCGCAACGGTTTCCCCTGAACGGTCAACAACTGTCCCGTTTGGTCCAGGCGCATTTAAAAACTCATCATATTTCGGATCCAAAAATGTAGCGCCTAACGTTAAAGCCAATGGGGGTATAGGGAGGTATATGCCATCAAACTCCAATCCTCTAGTCGATTGTTTACCAGCATTTGCTAGTACAAAACCTGTTCCAATAAAAGTGTTGGACTGGAAACCTTCTATGGTTTGGTCAAAAATGGCAATATTCACAGAGCCTTTTGAAAACCGTGATTTCAATCCAATTTCAAACAAAGTTGTTTCTTCAGGACGAGCAAAGCGGGTGCCGAAGCTTTGATTGACTTGGGTTAAATTTGCGGCAACTAGCGCCGCTTCATCGGAAGCAAATGGACGAGAATCTCGTGATAGATTCCAAGATGTAGACTTAAAACCCGTTCCGGCGCTGGCATAAACATTGATGTCGTCATTTATTTCATAAGCCAACCGCATTGTCCAGGTAACCTTATCGTCATTGGATTTACCACTTTCAACACCGTTACCAAAAGCCAGAAATTGAGGTTGGAATTGCAGATCTTGCAAGCCTGTCAAGCCTGTATTTACAGCACCTTGTATTGCCGTAACAGTTCCGGGGAACAAGCTTTCAATTAGGGCTATATTGGCAGCTGTCGGTAGAAGACCTGTTTGGGCAAAGAATGTTTGCCCAAATAATACCTCAGGCGCGGTAATTCCAAAAACTGTTAAATCAGTAAACAAATCAATATTGGAAAATACATCGCCGTTTACTGTATTGCCAGTTACTGTTTTTTTATCCCGCGTATAATTCAGTCCAAATGTTGCAGTCAGGCGCTCACTAACATGCCAGTCAATTGTTCCGAATAGGGAGTAGGCCGTATTGTCTTGCGTGAAAGTTTCGGCGATATTGGTATCTCCTGAGAAAAAACTTTCCCCAGGTGCACCAAATAACATTTCGAGCCCCGCTAATGTAGATGGATCTCCGGTTTGTGCGAATAAAAGCGTATCAAAATAAGGGCGAAGATCATCCCCATAAGCAAGGCCACTAACTTGTTCGATATCTTCACTAAAGAAATAACCTCCAAGCATCCAGTCAACCTTTTTTTCACCTACTGAGGTAAACCTGACCTCTTCCGTGAAGGTTTTAATGTCTTGATTATTAGTAACAGCATCAAGCAGGTTTAGGGTGCTAAAATCAGCGTCATAATCAAAGCTTGCCTGGTTGGATCGGAAAGACGAAATAGAGGTAAAAGTAAATGCGTCATAGTCAACATCAGTATGGAGGGAGGTGCCACCGTCTTCGATAAGGTTGAGAGAATCAGCATTTTGGAATGTCACATAAGCAAATGGATTATTGTCATCTGCAACGCGGCCACCCAATAGCTCAATAACATCTGCCGTCGGCCCATTTGTTTGGTTTGTCACACTACAACACAACTCATCCAACTCACTATAATCTGCTATCAAACGGATGCTCACATTGTCCGAAGGTTCAAATAGGACCTGACCTCCGACTTGCCTACGGTCTCGGTTGTTAGTGTTATCAAAGCCTAGAAAACTGTCTGAATTTCCATCCCGTTTATTCCAACTTCCGCTAACACTGACAGCTATGTTTTTAGATACACCGCCGCTAACATACCCACGTATCAAGCGCTGGCTGTAATTACCTAGACCCACATCAACATATCCTTGCGTATCATATGATGGTTTAGCTGTGGTAACACTGATTACACCTGCCGATGCATTTTTTCCAAACAATGTGCTTTGTGGCCCGCGCAAAACTTCAATGCGTTCCAGTTTTGGTAAATCAGCGATTTGTGCAACCGATCTGGATCGATATACACCATCAATAAACACGCCCACGGAAGGTTCTATCCCTGTATTGTCGGCCCCATTGCCAAAACCCCTAATGATAAAACTACTTTGCTGACTATTTTGCTCTTGTTCGACCCGCAAAGATGGAACCACGGATTGCAAATCTGCAATGTCTAGAATTTGTGCTTTCTCAATTGTGTCACCGGATGTAACGGAAACAGAAATGGGTATTTCTTGTAATGTTTGCTCACGTTTTGTTGCTGTAACAATCACCTCTTCCATTTGGGCGTATGCTACACCCGAGGCTACCATTCCTAGAGCGAGCGTTGAACTTGCTATAATTATTATTTTCTTGATTGTCATTATAATTCCTCATTTGGTTAGCAGTGCTTGCCAAGATAGTTGGTTTTTGATTTCATTGAAATATGCGCTTGAAAGCATCGAAAAAAATGCCGGTGTGACTTAAATGTACGGCTGAAAGTAAAAGAACGAACCCAATAATAATGGCAATACTCGCGAGAGCATAAACCAGTGCGGTTCCCTGTGATGCTAAAACCACGCCAAGCCCTACGGTTCCAATAGCGCCGCCAAATCCGATAATACCCGGTGATAGGGCAACAAGTTTCCCGCTTTTATCCGCGTAAGAAAGCTCGGCAGTGATATAGGCAAGAGTAAAGTTCCAACCAAAGGACGCAAGCAAAGTGTCGACAAAAAACATCAAAATAGATACACTTATTGCCATGCAGACAATGCCTGAAAGTATCAGGATTAGCCCTACGAACAGCGGCATCCAAACACCCATTCGGTCATCTAGCCACGCGGCAGAAAACGAACCGAAAAGCGCTGCAAGCAAGGTTGCGCTAATTAAAAATGATGGACGAGTCCCTGGCGTAGCTTTTAAAGCTTCCAACTTCAGCACTTCCAGATTTCCAAGGAATGACCAAATTCCAACCATACCCACCATGAAGAATAACAGCCCCACTATAATCGGTATTGTCGTGAGCCAATCCAGCGGAACATTTGAACGGTGAACCTTGGGAAGGACTGTATTGGGCAATGCGAAAGTCAGACTAATGCCAACAAAAGAAAATACTCCAAGCAGGCTTAATGCACCGCCCAAGCCCCAGGCTTTAAGAGGCGAGATCGCCAATGCTAGCGTTATGCCTATCGCGAGAAGCATTTGCATCGCATACATAAGACCATATGCCCGCTCCACGCGAACAGAGCGACCAAGCAAAGCAAGTGACGGCGCTAAGATCAACCCGTTAGCCATCCCAATCCCGACAAATAACAAGGACCAATCTTTTGGCGATGATAAATAGGGAACAAATGCGATAGTGCTGGACCCTAACAAACCAACAATTACAACGGATCGCAGTGGTAATTTCTCAAGCCAAAACAAGCTAGCAAAAATGCAAAAGGTAAATCCGGCGAATTGCTCACCGTTTATACGCCCTATATCTTCTGTGCTATAGGCGTAATTTTCTGCCCACAAACTAGAGATGAGCGGTAATGTGTTAAAAGCCAGCGCACCAATTCCGGCCAACAAACAGACAAGCAACAAGTCTGCCCATGAATTTTTTGAAAATTCGTCATAAAGCTGCTCTGTACCTTTCGCCATCACACCACCGCCCATTACAATCCTCTAGGGAGGCTTCTCTCCTCCACACGATCCCATAGACGCAGGCCTGCACTAATCGCACTAAAAGCAAGTACGCCAATTGAACCTGGCCAAGGAATCGCTTTGCGATTAACCATCCAAAAATCAGTTAAACTGGTTTTCCTTTCCAACAAGAGGTCAGCTATTAAACGGCCATTTAACTGGGTCAAAGACACGCCATGCCCAATACAGCCGCAGGCATATATAATGCGTTCATCACCGATGTGGCCAATTTCTGGCGTCATATCCAAATTGACAGAGACCGGGCCGCCCCACCTATAATCAAACTGTACATCATGCAAAATCGGAAACATCCACTTGAGACGTTTCTCCAAGGCTTGCCATATATCCTTGCATTCTACTTTAGCCATGGCTGGGTCATGTGGACGAGTAACATTGCCACCACCAATGCTAATTCGGCCACAGGATGTACGCCGAAAATAATGCACCATTTGGCGAATGTCTTCTATAGACTCCCGTTCTGTCCAGCCGATTTCGTCCCATATTTTTTCAGATAACGGTTCTGTAACAACCTGTGCTGTCCATACGGGGGTTTGACGTGAACGAATGCGCGGCAGGCCTTTAATTTGGTGCGCCCAGGCATTGACTGCAATGACCAATTTCTTACACCGTATCCTAGCATTTGGCGTATGGAGGGTGATCTGATTTCCATTACGTTCAATTCTTGAAACCGGGGTGTGTTCATAAATTTTCGCACCCGCATTCTCAGCCAAAGTTTTTAAGCTACGGACATGTTTGATAGGATTGAGAATACCAGTGTCAGGCTCAAAAATAGCGCCTAGAAATGCGCCCGTTTTTACCCTGTTATTAAGCTCCGCCTTTTCGAGATATTGATAACGCTGCCCGATTTTGTCAAAACTGTTTAGCAGCTTCATAGTACCGGCTAATCTTTTTACCTGTGCATCTGTGTAGGCAACCCGCAACATACCGGTATGATTGGTAATCACAGTCAATTTTGTTATCTGCAACAACCTCTCGAACATACCCAATAGCCCGCGCCATGTAGTCATGAGCCTCTTGTGTGCGCCTTTTACCCCACCGCAGAACTGTAACCTCAGGCTCCAAACCAAAAAGCGACATATTAAACCCGCCATTACGGCCAGAAGCGCCAAACCCGACATATTGGCCCTCAAAAACTGCAACCTTGGCAGAGGGCATGTCTTTTAGGTATTCGCGCGCCGTTGTTAAGCCCGTAAATCCGCCGCCAATAATGGCAATATCTACATCTATATCTGAACCCAGTGGATGATTGGGTGTATAGCCCCCAGAGTTTGCCTCCCAGAAGGAAACAGCATCTTTTTGCAATATTGTGCGAGGAGCCACCAATACTACTCCGGCACATCGCAAGGGTAGAGCGCCTGCTTCCAAGTTACAAAGTCTGTATCCACATCATGGAAACTTACATTTGTAAACATGTTGGTCTGAGCTACGACTTGTCCCGCTGGATTGTATATACAGCCGCGCCCTTCAAACGGCTCTCCCTCATTATTCTCGCCGGTACGGTTAGACGAGGCAACATAGCACCCCGACGCAACAGCACCCATAGTCATAGCTGCGTCAAAAAAATCGCTCGCAACAGGTGGCATTGCCCTTGGAACCACAATCACATCTGCACCACCGCGCCCATAAGCACGCGCATGTTCGTTGAACATGATATCTGTGCAAATTAACATTCCGATTTTTAGTCCGGCAACTTCAATAATCGGGTTTGTTCTCGGGCCAGGCTCATACCATGAGCTCTCCCAATACCCTGGTGAAAATGGCACATGTTGTTTTGTGTAAAAATCTTTTAGTCCATTGGCTTTCGTCCATAAAAATCCGGAATTTACACGCACACCACCTTGAACTGTTATGCGGCTACCTAGAATATTTGGCACACCCAATGTGCCAAGGGCTTCTATAGCTGTATCATGCGCCGCAACTGCCGCATTAAAAATGTCTTCATCAAATTCCATTTCGCTTGCAATCCAGTCGCCAAAAGGCAGCTCGTTGAAAACAAAAATATCAGCGTTGATGGACTGCAACTCCTTGACAAGCCGTTCCCAGTCACTGGTACCTGGCATGAGGTCTGGAGCATTCTCTGCTACAGCAATTCTAACTTTAGGCATAATTTTTTCCTTATATTGGGTGGTATGTATTTGGTGTTATGATTCTCATTACTTCGTTTAAGCTCGCACCACAGGCAAGGTAGTGCACCTAAACGACCCAGGAAGGGCTGTAACCTCTGAGTAGTTAATTAGGATTGGCTCCAAGCCATGCTTTGAAACTTCATCCGCCAGCCGGCCGCCCGGAGCCAACATAACAAGTTTCCCGTTACCGATAGCAAGGGTGTTTATGGATAATGAGCGCGCTTCTTTATCTGTTGCGTCAATAAGTTCAAACCGCTTGGAAAGCCACGCGATGTCCTCGTCAATAAATGAAGGACGATGAATAATAGCCAGATTAGGCCCGATAATATTAAAAAGCGTGTCGGCATGTATGATACCGCGATGGGTAAATGTTAGCCTTTTAACATCAATCTCCGGGTGTCTGGCGTTTAAAACTCCTATAACTTCATCAGTGGCTTCTTGACTGGTTTCTTCGCCTTGCCCGATTATTACTGTATTGCCATCAACAAAAACATCGCCCCCTTCAATGCACCCGTCCTTGATGTGATGAACATTTTCAAAGTTTTCAACGATGGGGCCCAGGCTTATAAGTTCCTTTTTTCGGTAATCACGCCGGGGGCGAGCCACAAAAAATAGATCGTGAATTGCAAACCCGACATCCCGAGTGTAATGTTGCAAAATACCCGAACCCAGCGGATCTACCAACAAAACCTCTGCGCCGTTTTCTTCTAGAACATCAATAAGAGCCTGTTGTTGTCGCCGTGTTTTTTTGACCATGTATGGGCGCATGCTACTATGCTTGGCTTGATGCCGTGACGCTTCGTCGATCAAATCCGAAGGAAGCCTAAGAAGGTTTAAATCAAATTTATTCGCCATACACATAATCACAGTTTTAAGTGCGCCATATTCGGACGTCGCTTGCGGTAGAGTTTTCTGAGTTGGCATAGTGCCTCCTTAAAGATTTATTTTTAATGTGTTTGTTTTGGATGTGTATTTAAATATACGCGTTATATTTATAATATATAATACGCGTTATGTTAAGTCAATACAAAATCTAAACCACTAAGGTTTCTACCGTTGAACTATCTGCAAAGCCTATGTTAAGCAGCAAGTCCTATGTTAAAGTTGATTTTGGCAACTGGCTTGTTCTTCGAAAAAGCAACTTGTTAAAAATTGAACTAGGGAAAATATGGAAGTGCATAAAACTAAACGGCGCGTGGGAAGGCCGAGCCTTGATCATGGCGCGCAACAAAAAATTCGCCGTAAAATCATTGAAATAGCTAAGGCATTGTTCGCTGAAAATGGCATTGAGGCTGTCTCTATGCGGAAGATAGCGGCAAAGGCTGGCTTCTCACAACGCCTCCCGTATTCGTATTTTAAAAACAAACAAGCGATACTTAGATATGTTTGGGAAGATTTTTTTGTAGCGCTGTTTAATGATTGCAACAAGGCGGTGAGACACGTTGTAGGCGCACATGATCGCCTAGAAGTTTTTTTGCGAGCATATGTAGAGTATTGGTTTAATCATCAGGACCAGTACGAACTTGTTTTTTTAGAAAAAGACCAAATTGGCAGCCCAAATGATCAATACTATGTGGAAGAATTTGGAGTTGTTGGCCGTTATGACACTATCCGTGAACTCGTTGAGGCTGGCATGGCGGAAAACACAATTAAAAAAGGCGACCCTGTTTTATATGGGCAAGTATTGCTCACCAGCCTTCATGGTCTCCTTCATTGCTTGATCACCGTGAACGAATATCCTTGGGAGCCAAAAGAAAAACTTATCGACACAACCCTAGAGTTCATCTTCGCCGGAATGAGGCCCTCAAGTCAGCAGTTAACATCAACGCTCATGGAATAGATTTAAGTCTGGGTTAAGTGAGGCTTTGCTCACCTCCGTTGATTAACCTAAAGCCCGTTATTGCCATCCGTAAGTATATACAATTGATGCCAAAGAATAATAAATTAGGGGTCATCAATCCCAAATGCTTTTTTGGGCGGTTATTTCGTTTTTTCATCACAGCACCAATCTGTCCTATGCGCAGGGTATAGCCCTCCGAACCCTTGTGCAATTTTTGGAAAGCAGTATGGCACGCCTATTTAATCAACTTGGTTTCCGGGAATGCTGCATGCCAACCAAACCAGAAAGCCCGATGATACGGCAAATGCTCTAGGGTCTCGCCGTCTGCAGATACCAGTGATTGCTCGCTAATACTCCATGATTTACCGGTGCTATCAATGACAGTATCCAAGCCATCGTATTCAACAAAAACAACTTGCCCTGGATCATAGACACGATTCGCGCCGGTTGCATCGGTTAACACTACAAATTTTTGCGGGCCAATTTGATTACTATAAACCGGATGCTTGCTTAAAAAATCAGTATCAATGGCAAGCTGTTGATTGGGGGCTGCAAAAAAGCGCAAAGCTAATACTTCTTGCTTATTTTGCAGACGCTTATCAGAAAATGGTGTGTCGAACATCAACCGATCGTTAGAAAAATAGTCCTTATAAGCCACGCCCTCGTCATAGTTGCGACGGTAACCGGTATCTAGCGATAAAACCAATGTCTCTGGATGCCGGCGGCGCCACTCTTTCCAGGTGGTGGTTACCACGCTTAAATGTTCAAGAACAATGCCTTTGCCAACCAGCGGACCAAGCACAGGCTCACCGCGAACGGTGCTCCACATTGATTGGGTGGCCTTGTCGTACATCAATTTATTTGAACGGTACAAAAAGCCACTGGTTCCCAACTGATGCGACACCTCCTTGTGCTGGGTTTTATAGATAATCACGGTGCCACATAAAGTGCAATACACCCCGGCGATGGCCTGTTTATCAGCACCTTCACCGAAGCTGTCGACAAACATTTCATGCCACGCCAAGATTCTCTTGGGATAAGCGCGCACATCACCATTAATCGCGACGCCAAAGACAATATCATCATCACCTAGATAATCAGCCTCTGAGGCTTTTAGCATGCTGGGGTTACGCAATGGCGGAATGCCATCCTGCACCACACCACCCCACTGAATTTCATCCAACCTGATTTGTGCCGAGGCTTGTCGACCACGAAAATAAGCTTCAAACTTTGGGTCAATCAAAGCATACAAAGAGGCTTTAAACTCGCCATATTCTGGCCACATATTTTCGGGCTGATGCCACAACCACTGATACCAGTCGGCCATATCACCGATGTCTTTCTCGCCTGTTTTTTGCGCAAGCATCTGCATTAAGCGATTGCGAACATAAGTTGAAGAAGAATATTTGACGGTCTCCAGGAGCATTGGGGTAAACCCTGCCGACCAGTTCTCATCCAGTCGCTGCAGAGTTTTGTCAGCAAGGACTGGATCGGGTCTCTGCAACAAGCTTATAAACTCATCATGGGTCGCGCTATCTGAACGCACTATTTCAGCCGCTATTGGCGTTGGGTTTAGGACATATAGGTACAACAATACGCTAGCAAGAAGTAACAAAATTATAAACCGGGAATCAAGGTATTGACGAAAATGCATATATCACCGAATCTGAGTTTAAATACTTATTTATAATCCTATCAGATAGAAGGGTCTGCAATCATCCCGAAATCATCCCGATAAATAACCGAACTCAAAAGTAGCGTTTTCTCGTAAACTAAGCGAAGAGGATTACCATATGAAAAAAATAATTTTGCTTATAAGCAACTCTGGGAATGAATCTTAAGACTTATGCTGACACAAAAGCACTGCACTAGTGACATCAACTACTGTTGATGCCCTATTTCATTTTTACCGAAAACAAGGAGGGCTTTACTTCAAGATTTTATATGAATCTTTGACAGTCATGGCTTTGTTCAGATATTCAAAGTAAGCACTTTCGTTAGCGTAGTAGCAAAATTTATACACTTTTCCACCCACCAAAGTAAAAACCTCATTGACCATTTGTTTCTGCTCGCTACCTTGTGGGAGGTAGGAATATAGTAAGCGCAAAGTAAACCCCGCCCTGTTTTCTTGAGCAATTTCCCGTCACGCTATGCTTCTGATGAACTAGGAGCAATAAGCAATGCAAAAAATGATTCCCACGCTAACCCAGCGTCAGCGTTATTGGCTAGAACATATTCAGTCC
Source organism: Lysobacterales bacterium (assembly GCA_021648125.1). Classification (GTDB taxonomy): domain Bacteria; phylum Pseudomonadota; class Gammaproteobacteria; order Xanthomonadales; family SZUA-36; genus SZUA-51. The sequence goes on along the minus strand of JAKITK010000008.1, from coordinate 1,033 downwards.
TGTGAAGCCTCCGGTAAAAGCATGGTTGAGTACGCGGCGACACAGGGATTTCCTGTTCAGGCGCTGTATTCCAGCAAGAATATACTGATTAAAAAGGGTGTTTTACCGGGTGTGCAACCGGCTCGGTTTCAGCGGGTGCAGGTGTTGAAAGCCGAGCCTGGCAGTCAGTGGCGGATTGGGTTAGCCAATGGCGTATCGGTGGCCTTTGTTGGCGAAGTGAATGCTGGATCGTTACGAACCATATTAAACGCTGCCGCTGAGCTTGAGTAATGCGCCCGGCGAATGACCTTCCAGAAGTTTACTTGTGCCGGGATATTGTTGATTTTAGAAAAGGCATTAATGGGCTGGCGGTACTAGTAGAAGCTGAGCTGGAACTGGATCCTTTTTCAGAACACCTGTTTGTGTTCTGCAACCGCAAGCGCGATAAGGTAAAGATACTTTATTGGGAGCGCAACGGTTACTGCCTATGGCAAAAAAGTCTAGAGCGGGCGAAGTTCAAGTGGCCGCGCAAGGCGCTGAATGGGGTGATTAGCTTAACAGGACAGCAGCTGAACTGGTTGTTAGATGGCTATGATGTGATGGCAATGAAAGCGCATAAAAGACTGCACTATCATAGTGTTTTATAAGGATATTATGCCTGTGTCGTGGTATAATATAGCCTATGAAAAAGGCCTTAAATCAACTACCGAATGACATAGAATTACTTAAGTCGTTAGTTGTTGAGAAGGCACTAAAACTCACAGAAACCTCGAGTCACAATAAGTTCCTTGCCGCTCAGAATCTGCGTTACAAAGCCGATAAACAAGCGGTAGTTCAAAAGAACAAACACCTTAAAGTTCAAATCCTCACTCTCCAAGAACAACTAAACCTGGCCCTGGCCAGGCGCTATGCCGCCAGCAGTGAGAAGATCGCCCCCAACCAGTATCGTCTGTTCGATGAAGCCGAGGTTGATGTCGAAGACCTACCGGAAAGTGATGAAGTCACTGTGCCGGCACACACCCGTAAAAAAGGTGGGCGTAAGAAACTACCCAAA
>JAKITK010000101.1 GCA_021648125.1 Lysobacterales bacterium | reverse complement strand
CTCTATATCTGGGGTGATGTGGGCCGTGGAAAAACCATGCTGATGGACCTTTTCTATGACAGCTTACCGGCCAATACCGCCATCAGGTTGCATTTTCATCGCTTTATGCAGCGGATTCATGCGGAGTTGCGCAAACTTGATGGCCAGCAGAACCCATTACAGGCCATTGCTCGGCAATGGTCCAAGCACAGAGTGGTTTGCTTTGACGAGTTTTATGTCAGTGATATAGCTGATGCCATGCTCTTGGGTGAATTAATGAAGGCGCTGTTTTCAGAAGGCGTGGTGTTGGTTGCAACTTCCAATACTGCACCGCAAAACCTGTATCACAATGGATTGCAACGGGCGCGTTTTCTGCCGGCCGTTGATGCCATTGAAAAACACTGCAAAACACTGCTCCTGGATGGCGACACCGACTATCGCCTGCGAATTCTTAAACAATCCCCGGTCTATCATTCACCACTGAATTCAGCCGCTGAGCTTGCGATTTCGAGGCTTTATAAAAAACTCAATCCGGGAAGTGAGCACGGTCAACTACAATTGCAGATTAATTCACGCAATTTTATGGCCCGACAGCGTGGCGACGGTATTATCTGGTTTGAGTTTGCCGAATTATGCGAAAAACCCCGTGGAAGCATTGATTATATTGAAATTGCACGAATTTTTAATACCGTGATGATTACCGGCTTGCCGGTTTTTACCGACGAAAAAACAGATAGTTTAAGGCGATTTATCACTCTGGTTGACGAGCTTTATGACCGCGGGGTGAACCTAGTTCTGAGTGCTGCAGCGGATCTTGATAATCTTTATTTGGGTAAACGGCTAGCCTTTGAATTCCGACGAACTTACAGTCGTTTAAACGAAATGCAAACCCAAACATATCTGGGACAGGCGCATCGGCCTTAAGCACACACTTTTATGCCGCGTCATTCCCGCCTAGCCTGCCCTAGCTAAGCCTGCCCTCGCGAAGGCGGGGGGCGGGGGGCGGAAAACCAGCCGGTACTTTACAGCGCTTATCAGAGACAGGGAAATTAAATAGTTGGGGTTAAAAGTATCGAGAGCCGATAAGGGGTAGATCGGCCCTCGATGGGAGCTGACGCAAAGGGGGAAAACATCAGCAGCTTAATTATACTAAATTACACATTAAAAAACAGCTTAAACAGCACTAAAGATGACCGAGATCAATTAATTATTGGATTAATACTGAAATCCGGCGTGTTTTCTTCCCAAGCAATCGTTGCCAACAAGGGTTGTTGTATCCGTGCTTTGAGGGTGTTGATGTTGTCCTGATACCGGCTCATTTCAGGGTCTATCCGGTTGGCAACCCAGCCTAGCAGTGGCAAACCATCCTGCAAAATTCGACCGACACTCAACAATGCATGATTAATACAACCCAAACGCATGCCCACCACCAAAATTACCCCGGCATTCAGTGCGCGAGCCATATCCGCCTGACTGGTATCAGCATCAAGCGGGGCCAGCCAGCCGCCCACACCCTCAATGATGGCAACATCAACCGGCCTGCGGGAAACAATATCCGCCATGTGGGCGGTGTCAATATTAATACCTGCCTCTTCAGCCAGCAGATGCGGCGCAACTGCTTCTTCAAAACACCAGGGGTTCACCTCGTTGTAGGCTGTTTTTGTCTGGCTGGCGTGTATTAGTTGTAGGGCATCATCATTACGCAGACCCTCGCCGGCATCAAGCGCCCCGGACGCCACCGGCTTGTATGCTGATGTGCTGTAGCCCTGCTGCCTGAGGTGCTGCAATAGCTGACAGCTTACTCGGGTTTTACCAATTTCTGTGTCTGTCCCTGTAATATACCAATGCTTCATGATTTGTTTTTCCGACTGTTTAACCGGCTATTTAGTAGATGTTCCACCGAGAAACTAGCTTCTTCACCAGTAATTGTACGCACAGGTTGGCCGTCCTCCGGCTGCCAGGCCACCCCGTAAATCACTTCCCAGCTGGCGGGATATCGACCATCGGGTAAGCGAAAATCTTTATAGGCCGCACACATAGCACGCATTCGACCTGCCCCTGTAAGCCCGTGTTGACGCTGATGATTAACATTATGCGCGCCCATGCCTTTGAGTTCGCGCATTAATTTATGCACGCTTGAATAAGTCAGGGTTAGCATCTCGGCATCCATAACCGGCTCATAAAAACCCGCAGCTACCAAGGCATCACCAACATCGCGAATATCTATAAAATCATTCACATGCGCCTTGTTATCCACTTTTTCCCAGGCTTGGCGCAATTCAAGCAAAGTTCCAGGCCCTAAAGTGGTAAATAGCAACAATCCACTGGGTTTCATTATCCGTCGCCATTCATTAAACATTGCTCTCAAATCGACAGCCCATTGCAAACTGAAATTGGAATACAGTAAATCCACAGAGGCATCGGCAAGTCCGCAATTGCCCATATCAGCCTGCCGATAATCGACTTTACGTCGCCAACTATTGCGTTTTTTCGCCTGTGTCAGCATACCTTCGGCAAAATCGATACCGATAACCTCAGCTTTCGGGTAGCGATTTTTAAGAGCAATACTGTGCAGGCCGGTGCCGCAGCCCATATCAACCACAGTTTGCGGCTGAGTATTAAGTTCATCTAGGCGTTCCAGCAAGCGCCCGCCTACTTCCTGCTGTAACCAGGCATGCTCTTCATAGTCACTGGCCGCCCGGTGAAATGATAAACGGGCTTGGTCGATATCCAAATCGGCAGGCTCGGTGGCGGGGCGGCTTTGGGATATCTTCGTGTCATCTGGCGCTTGCATGCTAAACGGCCTCCTTGAGGGCTTCTAAAAGCTGGTCTATTTCAGCTTGTTGGTGAATAGCACTGAGAGTAATGCGCAAACGGCTGGTGCCTTCCGGCACCGTCGGCGGCCGGATTGCACCAACCAAAATACCCGCCCCTTGTAATTTTTCAGCCCAATCCAGTAAACGCTTCTCAGAACCCAGCATCAACGGCTGGATCGGGCTGCTTGAATACAACAACTGCAAACCTTGAGCGGCCGCTTGCTGGCGAAAATAAGTAATGTTTTTGTTTAATTGCTGACGCAGTTTAGCGCCTTTGCGTATCAGCCTTAAACTCACCCGGGTAGCGGCTGCAATCGGTGGCGCTAGTGCTGTGGTATACACATAGGAGCGACCTTTCTGTATTAGCCACTCGATGCGCTCACTCGATGCCGCCACATAGGCGCCTTGCGTGCCGAACGCCTTACCCAGTGTGCCGATAAGGATATCCGGTTGGGCGGCATTGGCTGCCTCCCAACTACCGCGACCATGTTTACCCATAACCCCGACACCGTGGGCATCGTCGATTATTAAACAGGCTTGGTAACATTCCGCCAGTTGCTGTAGTTTTGTGTAGGCGGCCACATCACCATCCATGGAAAACACCCCATCACTGAGGATAAAGCTTTCCTGCCCGGTGTTTGCTGTCGCCTTTCCAAGCGCGTGTTGCAGTAATAAATTTTCTAATTTCCGGCTATCAGAATGGCTATAACGGTGTACTGTGGCCCGCGATAAGCGGCAACCATCAATCAACGAGGCATGATTCAGCTGGTCGCTGAAAATTTTGTCGCCGCGCTGACACAAGCTACCCATTACCGCCTGATTGGCCAGATAACCGCTGGAGAACAACAGCACTTTTTGATAGCCAAGAAAATCTGCCAGCTCTTGTTCAAGCGCCTGATGCTGGTCGCTATAGCCGCTGATCAAGGCTGAAGCGCCGGCACCTACACCATATTGTTGCGCTGCCTCAGCGCAGGCGCGAACTACTTGCGGGTGCTGGCGTAAGCCTAAATAGTCATTATCTGCAAAGTTGAGTAGTGATTTACCGTTAATGGATAAACGCGAACCATCCAGACCACTCACAACCCGACGCTGCCGAAGCCTGTGCTGCTGCTTTAGCTTTAATAACTGTTGTTGAATCCTGCTCATTGCGGACTGGCACCCTTCAAGCAGCAGATTCTGCGGCGACATTTTTTCTATTTATACCGAGCTTTTCAAACAATACTTTATCGCTATGAGCTTCAGGGTTGTCGGCTGTTAGCAGTTTTTCACCATAGAAAATCGAGTTCGCCCCGGCAAAGAAACACAAAGCTTGTCTGGAATCACTCATTTCTGTACGCCCGGCAGACAGTCGAACTACAGAATGTGGCATCATAATCCGAGCGATAGCGATGGTGCGCACAAATTCTAGTTCGTCGAGATCTTCTAAAGATTCCATCGGCGTACCCGCGACCCGGATCAGTTGATTAATAGGCACGCTTTGCGGGTGGGTCGGCAGGTTGGCCAACTCCACCAGCAAACCAGCACGGTCTGTGCGGCTTTCGCCCATACCAACAATGCCGCCACAGCAAACATTCAAACCGGCATCACGCACATTTTTGAGGGTGTCTAGGCGATCATCATATGTTCGGCTTTTAACCACCTCGGGATAAAATTCCGGTGAGGTATCAAG
>JAKITK010000040.1 GCA_021648125.1 Lysobacterales bacterium | reverse complement strand
TTGAGTAAATATTGGCTCTTAAGCGCGTATTATACCATTTATACCATATGATTTGAAAAACTTCATCTCTTTATTGGGGGGTTTTTATTTTTATATCAACCAGTTAGGGGTTTTCGGTCAGGCACTAAATACGATGGTGAAAGATGGTGTCTATTGGAACCCAAAAATGAGTTAATTATGAGGGGTTGACACCATAGTCACTTGTTATGCGGCGGTGTATCTATTGCCACCGGAATCCCTCTTTGTGCGTTGAACTGATTCTCAGTTTAGTATGTTGTTTGCGCGTTTGCCAGCTTTTCAGGTTAACGGCTTTTTCCGAAAGCCACTGATGCAGGTCTAAAAGCTGCCCCGGTGTTTCTGGTTACGACTTGTGGTAGCCACCAGGCTATAAACTTACTGCTGGGCTTTTTGCCATAAAAATCTTGGGGCTGGGGCCGCATAACGATTGAGTTTACTGGCGCGCATGATTGAACTTTCCGCGAAATCGCGCCCGAGGTCTAAACGCGTCCAGTGGAACGATTTGTTATGCGGTGGTGTATCTATTGCCACGGAATCCCTCTTTGTGCGTTGAGCTGGTTCTCAGTTTAGTATGCTGTTTGCGCGTTTGCCAGCTTTTCAGATTAACGGCTTTTTCCGAAAGCCACTGATGCAGGACTAAAGGCTGCCCCGGTGTTTCTGGTTACGACTTGTGGTAGCCACCAGGCGATAAACTTACTGCTGGGCTTTTTGCCATAAAAATCTTGGGGCTGGGGCCGTATAACTTTGATTTAGGCGAGTTTTGCTGTTTATTCATTAAGGAACGGTGCTTTTGGTAAATATTGTTTTACGGTTTGTTCTAAATTATAACGTGCCTGAACGCACCATTCATATACTCCGGCAAAATGATCAAGTGTTTTCATAGTATATTCTGCAGTAAATGGCGCCAAAGGATCATTACTTAGAGGAATAACCATACCTCCTGGAAGGTCAGTTGCAACATACGGCTCTAAACCTAGCTCTCCTACATCCGTGTGGGCGAGCATCTTATTGCGACAATGCAAAATATACTCGTGTACCTCTAAACTAATGCGGTTGTCCTTATTTATATTTTCGAAATCGAGCGAAACCACCTTTCCTACATTTGATTGTCCTGCTGAATTAAATGGCCTGCAGTATGAGATGATCGATGTAGTATAGAATGCCCTCAACGGCAAGAGGTCACCGTCGCCCCCCGACTCCTCGTATTCGTTGTGTTTATTCATGCAATATTCGGCACTTCTCTTGGCATCTTTGAAATCAGGTTCTGATGCGATTAAACGATAGTAATAGGCGATTCTTTTCCTTACTTGTTTTGGTAGGGTTTGCGGTTCCATTTTCGCCTAACGATTGAGTTTACTGGCGCGCATGATTGTACTTTCCGCGAAATCGCGCCCGAGGTCTAAACGCGTCCAGTGAAACGATTTGTTAGCTTTGTAGTTTATATTTACGACGAACTTCATTTACCAAACGATGACGAGAACTTTTTAACCTTTCGTGTGGTGCAAACAATGAACTAGCAGAATCTAAGAGATTAACGGCTAAAGTAAGCTTATTAATTTGTTCGAGAGTTAATTCGTTAAGCTCGGAAAGCTCCTTGATTTCAAGAATTGAGAATTCTTTAGCTGCAATATCCTCTGGCAAGCCAGACTTAGTACACAAACCATATATTCCATTTAAAAAATGGTGCCATTCTTCTTTAATATGATCATTTAGCTCTGAGGTTATCTTTGGGTTACTAGAAGAGTGACCTTTTTCTTTAAGACTTTTAATAGCATTTTTATAACGTTCAGCAAATATGGAGTAAATAGATTCAGTCGAATTTAACGACTGAATTATAGCTAACCAAGAAGAATATCCTTTCGCGTAATATTCTATTTCTTGTTCATCATTGTGTAAACCGAAGAAAGAGTCACTTGTTAAATTGAAACTTAACTTATAAGAGCATTTAGGCATAACACCATTATTTTGATATTCTGTGAAGTCTTGTTCAGTAACTTTTGAAATATCAAGCAGCTCTTGTTTAGTAAAAAAGTGATCATTTAGATATTTGATTAATTCCACGAACCTTGAATCTCCATAAAAAGCTAACTTTTGAGTTGAGCAGCGCACACTACAGTCTATCCGCGAAGCGCCACTGAAGTTTCCAGCGACTGCTCGAACGGCTCGTTATATGCTTGGCCGCTGTTTGAAGTTTAATTGAGCTAATATTCACGAACCTGTGTTCTCCAAATAGTACCGCCAAAATTGCAAATTGCATGAGTCTTGGTGGTATAAAAGTAACTGTAAGGACTGGCTTAAGCCAGCTTAGCCTGCCTCACAGTTACTTTTATACCATAAATTCAATGCCACGAAAATCGGATTTCTCTTTTCTTTTCTGTAAGATTTATTATGAAACCTTTGTAAGTTTTTTTACTTTGGTGACCGGACAGGCATAAGAAAGAATTCGGGTCAGACCCCAAATAATAATTTGAGAATCAATGACTGTGCGAGAGCTTAAGGCAGGCGGTAAAACGATGGTGACAACTATGCTTTCCCTAAAGTTGCGCCTAAAGCAGAACTCAAAGCATTGCGCGCAGTGCAACGAGCCATACTTGATGTTCTTGTATTTGTTCATGAGACATACCACTCTCTACCTCAACCCCCAGATAGAAACACGAATGCTGGGGATTGGGGTTCTAACAGGTGATTTCGACCCAGTCTGTATATAATGTGTCAATTATCGTAGCTGTTAATGACTTATATCATTAGCGCCAGGGAATTCCGTTTTGAAAAAACTGACAGACTTACTATCGTTACTAATAAAATCGGTTATTGCCGGACTGGCAATTGCCTTTGTTATTCTGAAGCTGATGCCACAGCCAGAGCAAGCACCCCCGGAAAGCCACATTGATCAGCATGCGGCGGATAAAGGCAAGGTAATCAGCTATGCCGATGCGGTTAACCATGCGGCACCGTCGGTGGTCAGCATCTATACTAAAACGCTGGTATCTCGCCAGTTAACACCTTTGCAACAGCGGTTTACCGGGCGGCGCTCTGTCTCTCAGGAAGTACAAGGACTGGGCTCAGGAGTCATCGTCAGTGAAGACGGGTATATCGTCACCAACTATCATGTTATTCGCAACAGCACCGATATTCGGGTGGCCTTGTGGGACGGCCGTATAGCCGAGCCAACCATCGTCGGTGAAGATATTGATACTGATCTGGCTGTGCTTAAAGTAGACATGAGCGATCTGCCGGTGGCAGCGCCGGTCGAACCCGGGTCAGTACGGGTTGGTGATGTGGTGCTGGCGATTGGCAATGCCGAGGGACTTAGCCACACCGTAACCCAGGGAATTATCTCAGCCCTTGGGCGTGACCAGATAAGAGGCCCCCTGTTACAGGACTTTATCCAGACCGATGCCGCCATTAATACCGGCAATAGCGGTGGTGCTTTAATTAACGCCAAAGGCGAAATTGTGGGTATTAATACGGCCTCACTTTCACGTACCAGTGGCGCCCAGTCTATTGGCTTTGCCATTCCATTCAGCCTAGTGACCTCGGTGATGGAGCAAATTATTGACTATGGCGATGTTCGTCGCGGTTGGCTCGGAGCTGAATTCAGCACTCTGCCACTCGGTGGGCTGGTGGATGGCTCAAAAGCAAGACCCGACGGTATTTTGCTCTCGCAGGTCAGTATTGATGGCCCCGCATGGCTAGCCGGATTGCGTCAGGGTGATGTTTTGCTCAGCGCCAGCAATAAATCAGTCAGCAACTGGCGCCAATTTCTGCTGGAAATCTCGCAAACCGCACCCGGTACCATTATCGAGTTGGTTGCTTCGCGTAACGACAGGATTTTTACTACTCGTGCGCGGCTGGCGCAACAACCACCCCCGCGTTAAAAGCCGTGGATGGCAACACACGCAGGCGAAACGTAGGCCTCAAACCTCTAACTATTATACGCTGGGCAGGGTAACCCCTTTTTGCCGCATATATTTACCAGCACGGTCGGCATAAGACACTTCACACTCTTCATCCGATTCCAGAAATAGAAATTGAGCTACCCCTTCATTCGCATAAATTTTTGCCGGTAATGGTGTTGTATTTGAAAACTCCAGAGTGACATGACCTTCCCATTCAGGTTCCAGCGGGGTGACATTAACAATAATCCCACAGCGCGCATAAGTGGATTTACCCAAACAGATTGTCAACACCTGCCGCGGAATACGGAAATACTCAACCGTGCGTGCAAGACAAAATGAGTTAGGTGGAATAATGCAAACATCTGATTTCACATCTACAAAACTGCGCTCATCGAAATGCTTTGGATCCACCATGGCAGAGTTAATATTGGTAAATATTTTAAACTCATCGGCACAACGGACATCATATCCATAACTGGAAACGCCATAGGAAATCACCTTGCTACCATCTTTAGCGGTACGCACTTGCGCCTCCTCGAAAGGTTCAATCATGGCGTGTTTTTTCGACATTTCCCGGATCCAACGATCAGATTTAATACTCATACATTTTTCCCATCAATTTAATTTTAACTTTGGACAATAAACTCAGGCAAACCCGCAGAACGGTTGCGTGGCTGCTGGGACAATTCACCCACTGCACGCAAAGCCGCCCGGGTATAGGCTGCAGCTACTGCACTTTCAGGCTCATCTCTGACCACGCAAGCACCGATATCTGATAACTCCCGAATCCTCAGGTCCAATGGCAACTGACCCATCAGTGGCAAGCCAGTTGCCTGCGCCATTTTTTCACCACCCCCGCTGCCGAATATGGCTTCTTCATGGCCACAGCTGGCGCATATATGTATGCTCATATTTTCGATCACCCCTAATACTTGGACATTCACCTTACGAAACATTTCTAGGCCTTTTCGCGCATCCAGCAGAGCAATATCCTGAGGTGTAGTCACGATAATTGCTGCTGCAACCGGTATTTTTTGCGATAAGGTAAGCTGAATATCCCCTGTTCCCGGTGGCATATCAACAATCAAGTAATCCAATGGTTCGCCATTGTCACTCCAGTTGGTATCGTTTAACAACTGTTGTAAGGCTGATGTGACCATTGGTCCGCGCCAAATCATCGGGGTTTGCTCATCAATCAGAAAGCCCATCGACATAACCGGGATGCCAGAAGCCATCTTGGGAACAAATTGTTTTTCCCCGGTGACTTCAGGCTTGCCGCTCAGCCCAAGCATTCGTGGCAATGAGGGACCATAGATATCTGCATCCAACATCCCAACTCTGGCTCCCTGCTGTTGCAGGGCAACCGCCAGGTTAACCGCCGTAGTTGACTTGCCCACCCCACCCTTGCCCGAGGCAATAACAATAATATTACGGATAGAATCCAGCGGTTTTAATTCACCCTGAACCTTATGCGCATTAACTTTCCAGTCGAGACTAATACTCGCAGCAGCCAATGCCGGATCGCCTGCTAGTGCGGTTTCTATGCGCGTACGCCAGTCGGCCAGAGCACTCTCACCCAGTGGATATGCAAAGCGAATTTTTAGCTCAGGCCCAGCTGCGGTATCTGTAACACTATGAACAAAACCAGAAGCATGCAGGCTCTTGCCGGTGTTTGGGTCAAGCAGATCTGCAAGCGCTGTTTCAATTTTTTGCTCTAGTTCGGTTGACATAATAATCCTGTAAAACACATCTAAGGTGGCTATTGTAGCGATTCGATATCCGGATTACTGCATTTTTACCAAATTGCTATAGAAATATTTACTGATTTAAAGGCGCATAGCGGTTTATGCCTCTGGTCGTCCGTGCGATAATTCAGTATCGATTGTTTTTAACCAGAAATTATTACTGAACTTACAAAAATAAAATGCCAAAACAAAGAAAAATTCTAGTCACCAGCGCCCTGCCCTACGCCAATGGCTCCATCCATTTGGGGCATATGCTCGAGTATATCCAGACCGATATATGGGTGCGTTTTCAGCGCAGCCGCGGACATGAAGTCTGGTTTGTTTGGGCGGATGATGCCCATGGCACACCGATTATGTTGCGTGCTCAGCAGGAAGGCATCAGTCCGGAAGAGCTGATAGAAAAAATGAATCTCGAACATCAGCAGGATTTTACCGATTTTGGGGTTTCCTACGATAACTTTTCTTCAACCCACAGTGACTACAATCGGGAGATGGTCGAAAGCATCTATACTCGCTTAAAAGATGCCGGCTATATCACTGCCCGTACCATTACCCAACTGTATGACGAAGAAGAAGGCATGTTTTTGCCCGACCGTTTTATTCGTGGCACTTGCCCTAAGTGTGGGGCTGCTGACCAGTACGGCGATAATTGTGAGTCCTGCGGTGCTCATTATGCATCTACCGAATTAATTGAACCGCGCTCGGTGGTTTCCGGGAGCCGCCCAGTATTACGAGAGTCAGAGCATTATTTCTTCAAGCTGACTGAATTTGAAGACGAACTCAAAGAATGGCTAAATTCCGGCGCGATGCAATCAGAAGTCGTCAATAAACTGGCTGAATGGTTCGAAGACGGTCTACGGGACTGGGATATCTCCCGAGATGCGCCCTACTTCGGTTTTGAAATCCCGGATGCTCCGGGAAAATACTTTTATGTCTGGGTAGATGCTCCAATGGGCTACGCTTCCAGCTTCCGCGAACTATGTGACCGTGAAGGCCTGGATTTTGATGAGTGGTGGGGTGCAGATTCAAAAACTGAGCTTTACCACTTTATCGGCAAAGATATTGTGTATTTCCATACACTGTTCTGGCCGGCTGAACTTTCCGGCGCCGGCATGCGTAAACCCACCGCCGTTTATGCGCACGGATTCCTCACAGTAGATGGGGCTAAAATGTCCAAGTCCCGGGGTACTTTCATCCAGGCGCGCACTTATTTAAATCACCTCAACCCCGATTATCTACGCTATTACTTTGCCGCCAAACTGAGTAACGGCCTAGCGGATATCGATCTTAATTTGGAAGACTTTACCCTGCGGGTAAATTCAGATCTTGTCGGTAAAGTGGTAAATATTGCCAGCCGCACCGCGGGCTTTATCAACAAGCGTTTTGAGGGTTTGCTGAGCGAAAGCCTTCCAGATCCGCAACTGTATGATAAATTCATTGCCGCCAGCGAAGAAATCGCCGCTGATTTCGAAAGCCGAAACTTCCAGAGTGCTATTCGGCGAATTATGGCAATGGCCGATCATGCCAACCGTTATATCGATGAGCACAAACCCTGGCAGATGATTAAACAAGATGGGCGTGAAGCGGAAGTTCAGGCTGTTTGTACCCAAGGCTTGAATATGTTCCGTGTATTAGTCACTTGGCTGGCACCGGTTATTCCGACGACCACTGAACTCGCAGCCGGATTCCTTGGCACTCCCGTAAATCACTGGGCGGCTATTTCTGAACCCCTGCTGAGTCATAAGATAAATTCCTTCACTCCCCTGCTAACCCGGGTCGAGGCTGATAAGGTCGCTGCCATGGTGGATGCCTCAAAAGAAAACTTGCAGGCCACTGATACCGTCAATCAAACACAAATAGAAAATAATGGTGACAGCAAAAATATGGAAATTGAAGCCCTTGCGGATGAAATCACTATCGATGATTTTCTTGCAGTAGATCTGCGAGTAGCCAAAATAATCAGTGCCGAAGCAGTCGAAGGGGCAGATAAGCTCCTGTGCCTGAAACTGGATATCGGCAACCAGCAGCGGCAGGTATTTGCCGGTATCAAAGCCGCTTATAAACCAGAAGACCTGGTGGGTCGTCTAACTGTCATGGTTGCCAATCTGAAGTCCCGGAAAATGCGCTTTGGTGTATCCGAAGGTATGGTGCTAGCAGCAGGTCCAGGTGGAGAAGAGATTTACATTCTCAGCCCCGACAGCGGTGCCTTTCCGGGGCAGCGGATTAAGTAGAACCAGCAATCGGCATGTCAGAATATCTCCTCATCCTGGTATCCACTGTACTTGCCAACAACTTTGTCCTGGTTCGGTTTCTTGGCCTCTGCCCATTTATGGGAGTGTCCAATAAAGTCGAGGGCGCTATTGGCATGGCCATTGCCACTGCCTTTGTGCTCACCTTATCATCTGCCAGCAGCTACCTAATCTATACCTGGCTGCTGGTGCCTTTCGAACTGACCTATCTCTCCACCCTGAGCTTCATTCTGGTGATTGCAGCGATGGTGCAGTTAACCGAAATGATAATGCACAAAACCAGCCCCTTACTGTACCGCGTGTTAGGTATTTTTCTGCCATTGATAACTACTAACTGTGCAGTTTTGGGTGTGGCTTTATTGAATGTACAGGAGCAACATAACTTGCTCCAGTCTGCGCTGTATGGCTTCGGCGCTGCCCTTGGTTTTGGCTTGGTGCTGGTCGCTTTTGCAGCAGTGCGGGAGAAAGTCGCCATGGCTGATGTACCAACACACTTTAAGGGCGCTGCTATTGGTCTGGTAACTGCAGGATTAATGTCGCTGGCGTTTATGGGTTTCAGCGGGCTGGCCAACCTATGATGACCAATCTCATGATAGCCAAACCATGACAGCCGCGATAATTATTCTAACTTCACTGGCACTGATCTTCGGTCTGGCGCTGGGCTATGCGTCTATTCGTTTTCGGCTCGAAGGCAACCCAGTAGCGGACCAAATTGAAGCATTGCTGCCGCAAACCCAATGTGCCCAGTGCGGTTATCCGGGTTGCCGACCTTATGCCGAGGCAATCGCTGCCGATGAAGTGGATATTAATCGCTGTCCACCGGGCGGGGAAGCCGGTATCAAACAACTGGCTGATTTGTTGGGCAAAAACCCCATTCCGCTGGATGCGGATGCTGGTATCGAAAAAGCTCTGCCTGAAGTTGCTATCATCCATGAAGATATCTGTATTGGCTGTACCAAATGCATTCAGGCATGTCCGGTCGATGCGATCCTTGGAGCAGCTAAAAAAATGCATACTATTATTGCGGCAGAGTGCACCGGCTGTGAATTGTGCATTCCTCCTTGTCCGGTTGATTGTATTGACATGATTCCTGTCAGCATCGACTTGACTAACTGGCAGTCGGATAAACCTGTGCCAATTACCATCATCAGCAAGCAACTAACCAGCGCGGATAACGCCGGGGAAGCCGTAGCCTGATGGATCATTCAAGCATAGAAAACATCGGCAAGCACCTGCATAATTTTCCGGGTGGACTTAAACTCAAACACTATAAAGCCTTGTCTTGCAGCAAACCCCTGCCGGCACAGCAGTTACCGCTGTCGCAAGAATACATTATTCCAGTTTCCCAACATTTAGGCCGTCCGGCAGAAATTATCGTCAGTCCTGGCCAGCAGGTAAAAAAAGGCCAGCCGCTGTCTGTACCGGGAAATGCCAGCAGCACTCCAGGCGCCTATGTTCATGCGCCCACCTCCGGTGAAATAGTTGCCATTGAGCAACGCCCGGTACCGCATCCATCCGGTCTGAACAGCACTTGCATTATCCTACGGGCAGATGGCAAAGACGACTGGATTGAGCTTGAGCCAGTTACCGATTATCGTCAGCTCAGCCGGCAGCAACTTATCCAACGGGTACAGATGGCCGGCATTGTCGGTTTGGGCGGTGCTGTTTTCCCCACCGACATTAAACTGCAAGGCGGTGCTGGTTCAATTGATACCTTGATACTGAACGGGGCTGAGTGCGAACCGTATATCTCCTGCGATGAAACCCTGATGAAGCAAGACCCGGAAAAAATCATCCAAGGGGCTTTGATTTTATCCCAGGTTCTTAATATCAAGCGGGTGCTTGTCGCTATTGAAGACCCTATGGATGCTTGTTATCAGAAACTCCAGACCAGTATCAAAACCCTAGGCGCAGCAGATTGCATTAAAGTTGTTCGAGTTCCCATGCTCTACCCCGAGGGCGGCGAACGGCAGTTAATTCAGGTGCTCAGCGGAACCGAAGTACCGGCCGGTAAGTTACCTGTTTCAATGGGTATACTGGTACTGAATGTAGCCACTGCCGCCGCCATTAAAGATGCAATTATCGACGGAAAGCCGTTAATCGAGAGGCTGGTTACCGTTACCGGCGCCGGTATTTGCGAACCGCAGAATGTGGTCGCTAGAATCGGCACTCCCATTGCCGACTTGATCTCATTTTGTGGTGGTTATACGCCCGGGATTGCATCCTTGGTTATGGGTGGGCCGTTAATGGGGATTGGCCTGCAGAGCGATAGCCTGCCTATTATTAAAGCCAGCAATTGCATTCTTGCTCTAACCCATGCCGATATCAGCTCACCGCAGGTGGAAATGCCCTGCATTAACTGCGGCGATTGTGTCGGTGTCTGTCCGGCCGGATTATTACCGCAAACCTTACAAATGGTGATCCGTGCGGAGAATTTTGAAGCTCTGGAAGAACTAAATTTGGATGCCTGTATAGAATGCGGCTGTTGTGACTATATCTGTCCCAGCCATATCCCATTGGTAGATTATTTCCGTTATGGTAAAAGCGAACAGCGGGTAAGAACCGTAGAAAGAAAACAGTCGGATCTGGCCAAGCTGCGGTTCGACCGACGCGAAAAACGCCTGGCTAAACAACAGACCGAGCGGCGGGCCCGACATCTCAAGCGTAAACAGGCTCTGGCTGGAAGCAGCGATAAAAAAGACAGCGTGGCCGCTGCAATTGCGCGAGCAAAAGCCCGTAAGCAAGCGCTGACTACTACTCCGCGCGACTCGGATTCAAATACAGATAGTGGAGAACAGAGCTAATGGAATTTAGTCGTTCAGGCGCACCACATCTACCGCCGGAAAATACCGTCAGTAAAGTTATGCTGCAGGTAATACTTGCATTGATCCCCGGCATTCTTGCCATGGTCTGGTTTTTCGGAGTTGGCGTGCTGATTCAGATAGCTCTGTCGATACTCTTTGCAGTGCTACTTGAATGGGCCATGCTGAAATTACGCGGCAAGCCCATTCGTCCGTTTCTTAGTGATTACAGTGCTGTGGTGACTGCGATTTTGTTTGCCTTGTGCATACCGCCTCTAGCACCATGGTGGATTTCACTGGTGGGGATGATTGCAGCAATTGTGGTTGCCAAACATCTTTATGGCGGGCTCGGACAGAATATATTCAACCCTGCCATGGTGGCTTATGTGGTTGTGTTGATTGCATTTCCATTGGAACTGACCCGCTGGCTGGCACCACGCGGCTTGATAGATGTCGAACTACTACCGGGATTGTTGCAATCTTTACAAACCATTATTAGCGGACTACCGGCGAACCTCAGCTGGGATGCCATTACACAGGCTACCCCATTGGACCTGCTAAAAGACGGGGTCGAGCAAAACCAGATGATTTCAGAGATTCGCCAGGCCCCGGTTTTCGGTAATTATGGTGGTCGCGGCTGGGAGTGGATAGCTAACTTTTTCGCCCTCGGTGGCATCTGGTTAATCTGGCGGCGGGTGATCAGCTGGCATATCCCGGTGGCGATAATAGCCAGCGTTATAATGATTACTTTGCCCGCCTGGCTGTATGACCCCAGCAGCAACCCAATTCCACTGCAACATATCTTCTCCGGGGCACTGGTATTGTGTGCCTTTTTCATTGCCACAGATCCGGTTACCGGTTGCGCCTCCCGGCGTGGAAAAATCATCTTCGGTCTCGGTGTAGCAATACTCACGCTTACCATTCGCCTGTGGGGAGGCTACCCTGACGGCGTGGCTTTCGCTGTCTTGCTGATGAATATGTTTGCCCCTTTGATTGACCGCTACACCCGTCCGCGGGCCTACGGTAAACCACGATGACTGAGGGTCAGAAAAAAAACCCCAGCAAAACGCTGCCACTGATACTCAAAGCGAGCTTAACGCTGGCCATTATCACCTTTATTGGAGTGGCCCTGCTGGCTGGCACTTGGGAATTGACTGAAGAAAAAATCGCCGAGCAGCAGCGCAAAGCCGTGCTCACTGGCCTTAATCAGATTCTACCGGCTGAGAGTTATGACAACGAACTTCAAGACGATACACTGATTATCAATGCTCAGGGGTTTTTCAAACACCCGAAAGCCGTTGTGGTCTTTCGCGCGCGCAAGCAAGGTCAACCCATTGCTGTGATTCTGCAAATGACCACAGGAGAGGGTTACAATGGCGATATTAGCTTACTTGTGGGTATTTACAACGACGGAACAATTGCCGGTGTGCGAGTTACTCAACAACGGGAAACCCCCGGCTTGGGTGATGCGATTGATAGCCGGCGCAGCGATTGGGCGCTGGGTTTCAAACACCGCGCGTTGGGTGATCCCATCGCCAGTAAATGGACAGTGAAACGCAATGGTGGCGATTTTGATCAATTTACCGGAGCCACCATTTCACCGCGTGCCGTTATTAAGGCCGTTCGTCGCGCCTTGGAATATGAACGCAATAACCGTGAAGCCCTATACCATAAAAACCCCATTGCAAAACAACAGGGCAAAAATATCAAGGAGCTATCTGCACAATGAACTCAACAGCAGCTAGTTCCAACCAAGCCATAACCGACAAGCCCATTGCTTGGGGTGAAGTCTTTGCAAACGGTGTCTGGCATAATAATGCTGGCTTTATTCAATTGCTAGGACTATGTCCCCTACTAGCGGTATCCAGCACTATGGTGAATGCTCTTGGCCTGGGGCTGGCAACCATGCTGACATTAATTCTCTGTAATCTGCTGGTATCACTGCTGCGGAATGTTTTACGCCCGGAAATCCGTATTCCGTTATTTGTTCTAATTATTGCATCCATTGTGACCGTCATTGAGTTGGTTATGGAGGCCTGGTTCTATGACCTATTTATTATCCTTGGGATATTTATACCCCTGATTGTGACCAATTGCGCCATCATCGGGCGGGCAGAAGCCTTCGCTTCGCGTAACCGACCACTGGTCGCCGCCTGGGATGGGTTTGCCACCGGCCTTGGGTTTGCGATTGCCTTGTTGGTCTTGGGCACACTGCGAGAATTACTTGGTCACGGCACCCTGATGCAAGATGCACACCTACTCTTCGGTGAGTTTGGAGATTACCTCAGTGTAGTTGTTATTCCGGAGTATGGTGGTTTTTTGCTGGCTATTTTACCGCCAGGTGCCTTTATCATGCTGGGCCTGCTGGTAGCTGCAGTCAACTCACTCAATGCTCGAAACAAAAACCAAAAGCCATTAACTCAAACCGACACAGGATTGATCACCGACAGATGAACCGGGATAAACGCACAGAAATTTTCAGTCGCTGGCAGTATATAGACCCCAAACCTACCACCGAACTGAACTACAACAGCCCATTCGAGTTATTAATAGCGGTTATTCTTTCGGCTCAAGCCACAGACATTGGTGTCAATAAAGCTACCCGTCGTCTTTTCCCTGTAGCCAATACCCCAGAAAGCATTCTCGCATTAGGCGTGGATGGCCTAAAAGCCTATATTCGTACCATTGGTCTATTTAACACCAAAGCCGCTAATATCATTAAAACCTGTAACATTCTGATTCAGCGGGATAGTTCTCGAGTACCGAACGACAGAGAATTATTAGAATCACTGCCCGGCGTGGGCCGTAAAACTGCCAATGTGGTACTTAACACTGCCTTTGGTCAGCCAACTATTGCTGTGGACACCCATATTTTCAGGGTTTCCAACCGAACCGCAATTGCTAAAGGCAAAACGCCACTAGAAGTTGAAAAACGCCTGATCAGGCTAGTTCCGGATGAATTTAAACTCGACGCACATCATTGGCTGATATTACACGGGCGCTATATCTGTAAGGCGCGCAACCCAAATTGCCCAGAATGCATAATTAATGACTTGTGCGAGTATAAAAACAAAATTACAAAATGATTTCCACACCCGCAAAATCCAACAATGGCCAGCGTTAAAAGCCACCAAGCACCCTGAACATGCAAGCTCACAAATATAAATTGAGATATTTTGAAATATTCTGTGGGAGTTGCGGGTCTAATGGAATAAGACGGCTAATACTGTCGCAATCTAGGCCCTTATGAAACTAAACTATTTCTTAATGGTCAGATTTTACAGTTAATTCCTGTTAACATGAATGCAGTCATTTAATTGACTATAAGTAAAATAAGGCGCCTGGCGCTTAAACCCCTAAGGGCAAAGGCCCATGTACACGGAGCAATCAATGAAAAATGTAATGAAATTGAAAACTGTATCTATCGCTATTGGTGCTGTTGTAGGAACTGTTGGAATGGCAAGCATTGCCACTGCGGCTGATAATCCTTTTACGGCTGATACCATGGACGCTGGCTATATGCTTGCTGGTGCCGACAAAGCCAAAGAAGGCAAATGCGGTGAAGGTAAATGTGGCGGCGATGAAATGAAAGCTAAAGCTGAAGCTGAAGGAAAATGCGGTGAAGGCAAGTGTGGCGGCGATAAAATGAAAGCCAAAGCCGAAGGTAAAGCCGACTCAGAAGGCAAATGTGGCGAGGCTCACAAAGCTGATAACGAAGGTAAATGTGGCGGCGACAAAGCTGGAGAAGCCGATAAAGAAGGTAAATCTGACGAAGCTCACAAAGCTCACAAAGCTGGAAAAGCCGATAAAGAAGGTCAATGTGGCGAGGCTCACAAAGCTGATAACGATGGTAAATGCGGTGGCTCAATCTAAATCAGACTGAACCTCAGCTAATGAACAGATACCAGACACTTGATGGTGCTGGTCTCGGTCTCCGACGGGCCCTATTGGGCCCGTTTGAGAACCAGGATCTCAGCCCCGTTTCCTTTATGGAAGTGGCACCTGAGAACTGGATAAATGTGGGTGGCTGGCGTGGCAAAGCATTCGCCGAATACGCCGAAAAACGACCCATGATTTTGCATGGCCTGTCCCTGTCTATCGGCGGCCCAGCACCTTTAGATGAAACTTTTCTGGCAAAAGTTCGCCAATTTATGTGCCAGCATAAAGTCCCTCTTTACAGCGAACACTTGAGCTACTGCACTGACAACGGGCATTTATACGATTTGATGCCAATACCCTTCACCGAAGAAGCCGTGCACTATGTTGCCGCACGGATTCGCCGTACTCAGGATATTATTGAACAACGCATTGCGCTTGAAAATGTATCCTACTATGCCGCCCCCGGACAAGAAATGTCCGAAATAGCCTTTATTAACGCCGTGCTCGAAGAAGCAGACTGCGATCTACTGCTAGATGTTAATAATGTCTATGTAAACAGCATTAACCACCACTATGACCCCGTCGCCTTTTTACAAGCCCTGCCGGGAGAGCGCATTGCCTACGGGCATATTGCCGGGCATTACAACCAAGCTGAAGACTTGATTATTGACACCCATGGCACGGCCGTGATCAACAATGTTTGGGACTTGCTTGGGCTGGCGTATAAAGCTTTTGGCGTGTTTCCAACTTTGCTGGAACGGGATTTCAATTTCCCGCCTGTAGCTGAACTGCTTGCAGAAGTTGAGCAGATTGTAAGTATTCAAAACCAATGGCAGAAAAGCGATGAGCACAAACTCAAGTCTGCCTAAGATAAGCCAAAAAACGGGTTACGATCCCCATCTACCAACAAAAATGGGGCAATTGCAACAGCAGTTTGCCGCCCATATTCGTGACCCAGAACAACATGCCGCACCGGGGGAAATTGAAGACCGCCGTATGGGCATTTACCGGCAACTCTTTTACAACAATATTGAAGGGTTTATTTCTACCGGCTTTCCGGTGATTCGCAAACTGTTCAACGAGCAGGACTGGCATCAACTGGTGCGGCGTTTCTTCAGTAACTATCGCTGCCATACACCGCTATTTCCGGAAATACCACGTGAATTTATTCGTTTTCTTGAACAGGATCAAGCCTGCAAAGACAAACCTTTTCTGCTTGAACTTGCCCATTATGAATGGGTAGAGATGGCGCTGGAGTTAGATAACAGCACACTGGATATGGATGAAATTGATAGTGATGGTGATCTGCTAGAAGGCCAGCCGGTACTTTCACCGCAAGCCTGGCTACTACATTACCAATGGCCGGTGCATAAAATCAGCCCGGACTATCAACCGACAAATCAACCGCAGAACCCCACTTTTATTTTGATTAATAGAAACCCCTCGGAAAAAATTGAATTTACCCATTTAAACCAGGTCAGTGCCCGTCTTCTGGAATTACTCAATGAAGAAAATAACGCTAGCGGTTTAAGCTGTCTGCAGCAAATTGCCACAGAGCTGGGGCGCGAGAATGACCCCTTAGTGTTACAAGCCGGTAAAGATCTACTCAAGGACTTCCGACAGCAGCAAATTATCCTGGGTACATACGCTTCCAGTCAAACCGACAGAGAATCTAAATGAACATTTTAAAAAAATATGACGACTTGACCGCTAGGCTCAAAGCCAGCGGCGATTACATCTGGCCATTAGCACTTCGTCTAATTATGTTCTGGGAATTTTGGGAAGCTGGAATTGGTAAATATCGCGGCGATAACTGGTTTGCTGGTATCCCGTGGGCCGACTGGCAAATGGGATTCCCCTGGCCCTTCAATATACTACCCGCTGATATCAACTGGATGTTGGCTACCTGGGGAGAATTAATATTTTCGGTGTTAATTCTACTGGGGCTATTTACGAGGTTTGCTGCTTTTTCACTATTAGTTATCACTGTTGTGGCAACCGCCGCAGTCCATTGGCCGGCTGAGTGGAACAGCCTGGCGGAACTGTGGAGTGGCTATGTTATCACCGCTGAAGACGCCGGTAACTTTAAGCTGCCACTGTTATTTGTGCTCTTATTACTACCGCTGATATTTCACGGTGGCGGTAAAATTAGTCTGGATTTCGTACTCTTGGGAAGCCGACGGAGAAGTCAGCGTGATGCTATAACCGGTGATCTTGCTGCGTTGGCAGCTGGGCTACTAGTGCTTGGAGCCACCACCATATTCCTGTTACCTGTTATTGGTTATGCCTTCCTCGGACTGGCGCTGTTAACTGCACTGGCGCATGTCTTTATCGGCTAATTTTCAGCTAATTTATTAGCTAACTAATCAGCTAACTACCAAATAGCTTCCAGCTCAAAACCAGCCTCGCGGATGCCGGCAATCAAGCCGGCATTACCGGGTAAGTGCAAGGCACCAACCGCTATAAAAATACCGCCTTGGTGCAGCAATGGCAGTGCCCGACGAAGCATAACAGCATTGCGTTTATCAATCCCCTCAATCTGGAACCAGTCCGCCAATTGCGGTTCCATTTCAGCCATTTGCACACGCGACATTTCGGCAAGTGCATTCAGGTCACGCCCTAGCCAGAGATCTACCATTTCCAGATTTTGGGTCTGCATATCAGCAAATTCAGCAACCACCTGTTGCAACATCAGAATTTGATTTTTCTCATCCAGCCCCTGTAAAAACCCGACTTGCTCATCAAGGGTTTCAAGTGCGGTTATGGTTGCCCCGCCGGCCGCTGCTCGCAATGACAAACTGAAATCCAGGAACATTCCGGTCTCCGGCACAGGCACACTCAGGGTCATTGCAGCAGCCCAAACTTTAAGTGATTGAGCTTCGCTGGCCGGCACCCCATAATCAACTAAGCGTGCGGCAACTTGAAGATAAAGCTCTTTACCAATTTTATCTTCCAGCAAGCTACCATCCTGATAGCGCATGGCTTGCATTAACTTTCCAATAGTCGGCAGATTTGGCACCAGCTCCATGGCAAAAATGGGTGATGCTTTGAGTGCATCAAGTAAGACCTGTGGAAATTCCAGCACCCGTGCATCTTCACTGTGAATAGTGCCAAAAAGATAACCGGCGTCTCCCTCTGCCGAGGTAATTTTCCAGAGTAGTCCTTTGGCCACCTGCTCAGAGGAGTTTTTTAGCTTCTCACTGGCTAGTGCAGTCAGTGGGAGCTGTAGCAATGCAGCACTCAGCAACATTAATATCAGCAATCGCTGAGAAATATTTCGTATATTGGCAAAATTCAACATATAAACTACAACTTTTAAGTTATCATCTCTTATTCCAGCCTAATTGTATCAATTCTTAAGCATGTCAATAACAACAACTGCCATAGTCGAGCGTTTTCGTGGTTTTCTACCCGTAGTGGTAGATGTAGAAACCGGCGGCTTTAATTCCCAAACCGATGCCCTGCTTGAAATTGCAGCCACTATTTTGCGTCTGGATGATGATGGCATGCTTTACCCTGCTGCCACCTATTCATCTCATGTTGAGCCTTTTGAGGGCGCCAACATAGAGCAAGCCGCATTGGATATAACCGGGATTCAACTCGACCATCCTTTTCGCATGGCTCTGGATGAAAAAGAAGCACTGAAAAAAATCTTTCAGCCTATTAGGGAAGAATTAAAACTCACCCGCTGCACCCGTGCTGTATTGGTGGGTCACAACCCATCTTTTGACCTTGGTTTTGTCAGAGCAGCGGTTGATCGTACCCGTCTTAAGCGCAACCCTTTTCACGCTTTCAGCACTTTTGATACTGCCACTCTGGCAGGCCTTGCCTACGGGCAAACCGTATTGGCACGCGCGGTAAAGGCTGCAAATATTGAGTGGCAAGAAGGTGAGGCGCATTCGGCGATTTATGATACTGAACGAACAGCCGATCTATTTTGCACCATTATTAATCGCTGGAGCACTCTGTCCAAGCTTGAGAAAAATATTGCTGATCAAGCCTAAACTAAAAAAAGCGAAAGACTATGCCTAAATACCTGATGAATACATATGCCCGGCTACCCGTCGCTTTTACTCACGGAAAAGGTGCCTGGCTCTGGGATACCGAGGGACGAAAATATCTCGATGTCGTCAGCGGTCTTGGAGTTACATCCCTCGGCCATGCTCACCCTGAGGTCACGGCAGTTATCGTCGATCAGGCTGGAGTACTACTGCACACAGCAAACCTGGCTGAAATCCCCTGGCAGAACAAACTCGCAGAAAAGCTTTGTAAAGTCAGCCTTATGGACAAGGCTTTTATAGCCAATACCGGTGCTGAAGCTGTGGAATGTGCACTTAAAATTGCCCGTCTTATCGGTCATCAGCAAGGCTATAAACAGCCACTGGTTGCTGTTACCAGCGGGGCTTTCCACGGGCGAACCTTAGCCACCATCAGCGCCACTGATAACGCAAAAATACAACGGGGTTTCGAGCCCCTGGTATCAGGTTTTATTCACCTTCCTTATGCAGATAGCAGCGCCTTTGAAAAGGCCATCAGCGACAATCCTCAATTAGTAGCTATTCTACTCGAACCTATTCAGGGCGAGACCGGTGTAGTTGTACCACCAGCCGGGTACTTCAAGAAACTACGCGAACTCTGTGACCAGCATAATATTCTACTGATTTGTGATGAAATCCAGGCTGGTCTGAACCGTACCGGAAAATGGTTTGCCCACCAACATGAAGAAATTCTTCCCGATATTATTACCGTTGCCAAAGCACTGGCCAATGGTATTCCTATTGGCGCCTGCCTCGCCCGTGGCAAGGCTGCAACCGCATTCAGCCCGGGTAATCATGGTTCGACTTTCGGCGGCAATCCGCTAGCTTGTCGTACCGCTTGCAGCGTTTTAGATATTATGGAGCGCGACCAGCTAGGCAATAATGCAAAAACGATGGGTGATTGGCTACAGCAGCAATTCAAACAACTGCTGGCCAATGATGCCAAAGTGCTGGATATTCGTGGGCGCGGCTTGATGCTAGCAATAGAACTCGACCGCAGTGCCATTCCTGTGCGTGATGCAGCACTGGCTGAAGGTGTGTTGATTAATGTCACCCATGAAACCATCATCCGGCTGCTGCCGCCGTTGATATTGAATCAAACTGAAGCTGAAAAACTAGTGGAAACTGTTACCCGACTGATTCTCAAATTAAGCTAATTTGGCAAGCAATTCTGATAAAACGCAACTGACAAACCCGATAAAAAGTGATATGTTAATGTTATCTTTATCATTACCACGACAAGGGGTTTAGAATGTCAAAAACCAGCCACAATAAAAAAACCGTTTCAAACGCCTTCGAATATAACTTTGATAACCCTGCTGAGTTTATCAAAGGCGACAAGGCGATGAGTAATGAGGAATCACTGAAACTATCCTATAAGCTCGGAGTGTATCCCTATGATACAAAAATGCCCAGTGCAGCGTATGAAAGCGAAAAATTACTGCTGCAGACAGAGTTACTGAAATTCCAAAGCTGGGTAAAAATCAGCGGTAAACGCATTGTTACATTGTTTGAAGGACGCGATGCTGCTGGTAAAGGTGGCACTATTAAGCGCTTCATGGAACATTTAAATCCACGAGAAGCTTGGGTTGTAGCCTTGGAAAAGCCGAATGAACGCGAGCGCGGCCAATGGTATTTCCAACGCTATATCGAGCAACTACCTACCCGCGGGCATATGGTTTTCTTTGACCGATCCTGGTATAACCGCGCTGGTGTAGAGCGGGTGATGGACTTTTGCACACCTAACGAATACCTGGAGTTTTTACGCCAGGCACCCGAACTGGAAAGAATGCTGGTAAGAAGCGACATCACGCTTTTCAAATACTGGTTTTCAGTCAGTCGCTTTGAACAACTACGGCGATTTCACTCGCGTAAGCTCGACCCATTAAAACAATGGAAACTAAGCCCTATTGACATCCAGTCACTGGAACGCTGGGATCAATATACCGAGGCCAAGGAAAGCATGTTCTTTTATACCGATACAGCGGATGCGCCATGGGTAGTGATCAAATCGGATGACAAAAAGCGCGCTCGACTGGCCTGTATTCGACACTTTCTCTCGCAAATGAATTACCCGGACAAGGATGAATCGATTGTAGGCACACCTGATCCTTTAATTGTAAAAGCTGCCTCCACCCAGCTCGACCATGAGCACCCTGTCCAGGGGAAATCCGTAAAACCGGTGTTCGAGGATTAACCTGAAATACTAGCTATCGTTGGGTGAATGTCGCCGCCGGAGCTGCCAGTTTTTTGAGGGGTGCAGCTCTGAGGTACCGAGATACCGGCATGAAATGGCGGGAGTATGCTTTGTAAACTACAAACAAACAGAAAATCGCATAATGCTTTGCATATTACAACTGCATGGCTAGAACCAAGGCCAGCTATGACAATATTAAGAAGGTAACACGGCAGTCGTGAAATAAACTTAATACTAGGTTAAGTCAGCGTTTCTAGCTATGCTAGGGCTGCAATCGCGGCCTGAACTGCTGGATTTTTTACCTTGCTGAATACATTCAGCTTGCGCCGCATATCATCCCAGTTTTCAGCACAGATAGTGGTGTGTCCGAGTTTTCGCCCTGGTCTTGCCTGCTTGCCATAATCATGTAAGTAGATACCCGGTAATTCCAGCAACTGTCCATGATCGGGTATTTCCCCAAGCCAGTTGAGCATTACAGATACCTGCTTACTTTGAGTTGAACCCAGAGCCCGACCAGAAATGGCACGGATATGATTTTCAAACTGTGAACAAGCCGAGCCTTCAATCGTTAGATGACCGGAATTATGTACCCGGGGTGCAATTTCATTTGCGACTAAGTGCCCATCGCAGTTAAACAACTCCAATGTAAGCACACCGACATAGTTAAAGTGTTCGAGAATACGCCTGACCAGATCTTCGGCTTGCTGCTGTAGCTCGGTTGCATACCAGGGTGAAAAACTCACCGCAAGAACACCTTGCAAATGAATATTCCAGCTCATGGGGTAATACACAATATCCCCATTTTGTGCACGGGCGGCAATCATTGAACCTTCGTTATTAAAGTCGACAAATGCTTCCAGAATCAGGGGGTAGTCGCCGAGTTTATGCCAGGCTCGCTCCATATCTTCAGGCACTTTGAGCAGCACTTGCCCTTTGCCATCATAGCCCATGCGCCGGGTTTTCAATACTGCCGGATAGCCAATTTTTCCGATTGCAGCAAGCAAATCTATACGGCTATTGACCTCTGCAAAATCTGCCAGCGGAATATCTAGCTGTTGTAATAATTGCTTTTCTGCGAGTCGATCCTGGCACGCTTTTAGAGCATCAACACCGGGATAAACCGGTAGCTTTTCCTGTAATTGCAATACCGCCTCGACAGCCACATTTTCAAACTCATAGCTGGCGATATCAGCCGTAGCTGCCAACTGACTTAAAGCTGCTGGATCAGAATAGTCTGCTACCAGCAGATCACCACTTTTGCCCGCACAGGAATCCGCATTAGGATCGAGAAAAGAGAACGAATCGCCCAGTGATTGACCGGCATCTGCCATCATCATGGCCAATTGGCCGCCACCTAAGAATGCTATTTTCACAGGGCTTAGACGCGTGGGTCGGGTTCTGCCAGCACACTGTCAGTGCAGGCTTTGCGGAAATCTGTAAGTGCTTGGCGTATTTCTTCATCATGCAAGGCAAGAATGGCAGCCGCCTGCAATGCCGCATTGATTGCACCGGCATCACCAATGGCGAGTGTACCGACGGGGATACCCGCGGGCATTTGCACAATAGATAACAATGAATCCATGCCTTTCAGTGCACGGGATTGTATCGGCACACCGAGCACAGGAAGCAAGGTTTTTGCAGCTACCATACCCGGCAGGTGAGCGGCTCCGCCAGCGCCAGCAATGATGACCTGCAAACCGCGCTGAGCCGCGTTTTCGGCATATTCAAACAATAAATCCGGGGTGCGATGTGCAGAAACCACACGAACCTCATACACCACACCGAGATCATCGAGGGTTTCAGCTGTTTTGCTCATGGTGGGCCAATCGGACTTTGAGCCCATGATGATTCCAATTACTGGTTTTTTGGCCATTTGTTTACCTGTTTAAATATAGATGCAGCCCATAGCAAACTACTATATGCCGTTAAACCAACACCCATTTTACCAAACTCTTAGACAAAGGGTGTAGCATCCCTTATCAATGCTTGCCACGATATTCTTTTTCACCTGCAGTGACAGCAATCGGTAAGCGGTTTTGCGGTGGTGGAAGCGAACAGGTGGAGTACTCTGTAAACACACAGGGCGGGTTGTAAGCCTTATTGAAATCAATACTCACGCGCCCATTCTCAGCTAATTTTGTGTAGATAAATCGTCCTGCACCATAAGTGCCATGGCCGTTGGTGCGGTCAGCAACAATAATGAAATACTTATCATCCTGAACCAGTGCAAGCAGGCTGTATTGCACACCGTCTTTTTCAAACTCAAGCGTACCAGCCAATGGCGAATCATCAAGTTGGCCTAGCACATTGCTAATGGGAATAGTGGCACCCTCAGCAGCTGGGGTGAATTTCGCATTGAATTTCCAGCTTTCGTCTACCGGGTAGTAGTCCAACCCGGCAAAATCAAGCCTTACAGGTGATTGGCTGTCTTTAACCCTAAGGGCATAGGACCCGCGTTTAATCACAAAAAACTGGGTAGTACCAGAAATCACTATATTGGGATCGCCATCCACATCTGCGATTAGCTGCACTTCATCTACTCGTTTGCCATCGACTGTAACCTGGTCACTGGCGGGTACAAAACGGATTGAATCACCATCCAAAAATATAGTCCCCCACTGTGACGGACCTGATTTAAGCACAATGTCGTTGCTTGCAGCTGAACCGATTTTATTTTCACCCGGCTCTAGCCACAATAAGCCCACCAGACTGAGCCAGCCAAAAGGCTTTTCCAGTCTATCAATACGCGCCTGTTTCCAGCCTGCGACATCTGCCGCATGATCGTATGGCATTGTAACTTCAGGGGTATCCACTGGGCTTTCCCCAGGTAATGTCGAACAAGCAGCAAGCAAGCTCAGCAGGACCGTAACAGCAATAATTTTGAAGCTTAAAAGAGCGGGTCTATTCATTCGTTTCTTACCTGTCAGTCAGTTTTTTGTAGCGCACATTCAAATTTTACGAGCGCCCGTAAACATCCTCGAAGCGTTCAATATCATCTTCGCCAAAGTAATCACCGGTTTGAACTTCGATCAGGTGCAAGTCTTCATCTTCAGCATTTTCCAGC
The DNA here is from genome assembly GCA_021648125.1 of Lysobacterales bacterium. Classification (GTDB taxonomy): domain Bacteria; phylum Pseudomonadota; class Gammaproteobacteria; order Xanthomonadales; family SZUA-36; genus SZUA-51. The sequence goes on along the minus strand of JAKITK010000040.1, from coordinate 4,509 downwards.
CGGTGCATAGTATCAACCGGAATATAGGTTGACTGATTGGCTTTAAGTGAAAACTCCTCATCACCTACCCTGACCTTTGCGGTTCCTGCAACCACTGTCCAATGCTCTGAGCGTCGTTGATGGCGCTGCAATGACAAGATACAGCCTGGCTTAACCACCAGTCGTTTTACCTTACAATCATTAGCATCCTCAAGCACGGTAAAATACCCCCAAGGTCGGTGCACGGTTTTATGGAATATCGCCGATTCATGTTGCTGCAAATTCAGCTGACTGACTACCTGTTTAACTTCTTGGGAGTGCTCGGCATCACTGACTAAAACGGCATCACCGGTATCAATAATAACCAAATTATGCACGCCAATTGCAGCCACTATCCGGCCTTCATCACTCTGCACAAAGCAATCACTACTGTCTATCATTATACCTTTGCCACGAATGCGATTGCCGGTAGCATCGGATTCATAAAGCTCCCGGATTGCCTTCCATGAGCCTATATCACTCCAGCCGAAATCGCCGGACACCATGGCGCAGTTTTCAGCCTCTTCCATAACCGCATAATCAATCGAAATTGAGGGGCAACGAGAGAATTCCTCCGCTGGAAGCTCAACTAATTCATCTTCTGGTTCGATCGCTGACCAAACTTCCAAGGCGCTGTTGTAGACATCCGGGGCATGACTTGCCAATGCCTGCAGAATATCATTTACCCGGAACAGAAACATTCCGGAATTCCAGCGGTAGTCACCGGAATCTAAGTATTTTTGCGCTGTTTCCATATCCGGCTTTTCTTCAAAAGCCGCCAGTTTATAGCCGTTACTATCAGCGATTTTCTCCCCACGCAGCAGATAGCCGTAACCTGTTTCGGCATGTGTGGGATTAACCCCGAAGGTCACCAATTGACCATGATCAGCTATTTTTTCTGCTTCATCCACCGCGGCCTTAAAGGCCTCCAAGTCAGCAATCAAATGGTCTGCTGGCATCACCAGCATCTTGGTTTCGCCGCCGTATTCTGCCTGTAGACGCAAAGCCGCTAAGGCAATTGCAGGGGCTGTATTGCGGCCAAAGGGTTCCAGAATAAATTCGTAAGTAATATCGGCTGTAGTATTTTTCAGGTATTCATCACGGGTTAAGAAATAATAATCCCGACTGGTAACTGTCAACACCACTGATGAGGATGTAACCGCCAACGCTCTGGCCAAGGTTTTTTCCATCAAAGTTTCATTATCGGCCAACTTCATAAACGGTTTTGGATGTGCGCGTCTGGAAACGGGCCATAAGCGGGTGCCTGCCCCACCGGACATAATAACGGGTATTAGCATACTTGCTCCCCTCTTAGGAATACCTTATTTTTAAAGTTGGAATGTAACAAAGTGTTTGTTCCGCTTTAGATTAATTCTTCGCTGTGGTTTTGCTGAATATCTGCCAAACAATCATCCAGCGCATGAGTGAAACTCTTTTGCTGAATACCGAATGTCCGTTCTATTTTTTTGCAATTTAGCACTGAATACAAAGGTCGTCTGGCAGGCGTTTGAAAGACACTGCTATCAACCGCCATGACCTCGGGGATACTCTCAATTAAACCGGTCTTATGGGCGCGTGAAAAAATTCGCTCAGCAAATTCACACCATGCCAGCGGTTGGTCATCGGTGTAGTGGTAAACGCCTGACAAATCCTTGCCTTCTGCCAACTGTAGCCGTTTTAGTATTTCTATTGTGACCAATGCTACATTTTCGGCTAAGGTCGGGCAACCGCGTTGATCATCAACAACCTGAAGCTGGTTGCGACTCGCCGCCAATTGCAGCATAGTGCGAACAAAATTCTTTGAATGACTGGAATATACCCACGATGTGCGAATAATGATATGTTTACAGCCACTGTTTATGATTGCATTTTCACCATCCAGCTTACTCTGCCCGTAGACACTAACCGGGCCGACGCTATCATCCTCACACCAGGGCTGGGTATTTGTGCCGTCAAATACATAGTCGGTTGAATAATGAAATAACAAGGCCTGGTTTGCCGCCGCCCACTCAGCCAATATTTGCGGAACTACAACATTAATCGCATTCGCCGGTCCCTGTTCGGTTTCGGCGGCATCTACCGCCGTCCACGCAGCCGTATTGATAATTAGATCAGGTTGCAGCTTATCCAAAATTCGCAACAAGGCACCACGATCAGTCAAATCCAGAGAAAACACTTGATGCTCATCTGCCGGGGTGTTGTAGTCAGTGGCATAAAGTCGGCCATGGGCTAATAAGCGTTGGCGTAGCTCCTGACCTAGTTGACCGAGGCAGCCGGTTAATAAAATTCTCATATACACATCTCCGGCAGTTTACCTGGGGGTATATCGACAATGTTAGGCGCGGCTGTATCTTTGGCAGATAACGACGCCGGTTGCAGCGGCCAATCAATGGCGATTTCCGGGTCATTCCAGGCGATTGCCGCATCTGCCGTATGCAGGTATTCGCGACTGCAGGCATAGGCCAGCATCACGGTTTCGGAAAGACTGATAAACCCGTGTGCAAAGCCTTCAGGAATATAGAGCTGATGATGATTTTCATCTGACAACTCCATGCCTACCCATTTTAAGTAATTCGGCGAGCCTCGTCTAATATCAACAGCAACATCATAGACCCTACCCTGCAACACCTGTACTAGCTTTGCCTGTGGCTGTGGCCATTGATAATGCAAACCGCGCAGAATACCCCTGGTAGATTGCGACAAATTAGTCTGGCTAAAGTCGACATCAATACCCTGCTCGATATAGCTGCTGCGTTTCCATGTTTCCATAAAATAACCGCGCTCATCGGCAAAAACTTGCGGTTCAATCAGCATCACTCCCGGCAGAGAAGTTGCGGTGACTTTCACTGGGGAATGTCCTGAGTAACTACCTCAAGCAGGTACTCGCCATAACCGCTTTTACGTAAGGGCTCAGCTAAACGAATCAAGTGTTCTGTATCAATCCAACCACTGGTATAGGCAATTTCTTCTGGACAAGCAATTTTCAGGCCCTGCCGGGTTTCAATGGTTTCAATAAAGCTGGCGGCTTGTTGTAAGGACTCATGAGTACCGGTATCCAGCCACGCCATGCCGCGCCCGAGGCGCTCAACGGCCAATTGACCGATATCCAGATAACAGCGATTTAAATCGGTGATTTCTAGCTCGCCACGCGATGAGGGTTGCAGATTGTCGGCAAAGTCGCAGACTTGCTGGTCATAAAAATACAGGCCGGTGATGGCATAGTTGGATTTTGGCTGTTCGGGTTTTTCCACCACACTAAGTACATTACCATCTGGGTCGAATTCCACCACCCCGTAGCGTTCAGGATCACGCACCCAGTAACCAAATACAGTTGCCCCGGTAACCTGCTGATTTGCTTGTTTGAGGCGCTCACGCAAACCGCCACCGTAGTAAATATTATCCCCAAGAATTAAGCAGGAAGGCCGGCCATTGACGAACTCGCGGCCTATTTGAAAAGCCTGCGCCAGTCCTTCGGGTTTTTCCTGAACCGCATAGTGCAGCTGTATACCCCATTGCGAGCCATCACCGAGCAATTGTTTAAACATAAATTGCTCATGCGGGGTGGTAATCAATAGAATATCCCGAATACCGGCCATCATCAGCGTAGTTAATGGGTAGTAAATCATCGGCTTGTCGTACACCGGCAATAATTGTTTACTGACCACTTGTGTCAATGGATACAACCGGGTGCCGCTGCCGCCAGCTAAAATAATCCCGCAACGGGAGTTTGCTTGATTCATTGTTCTATCCCCTCAGCAGCAAGACCCAGGCGTTCGCCTCGATAGGAACCATCCTGCACCCGTTCGATCCAGCCTTCATTGGCGAGATACCACTCGACAGTTGCACGAAGGCCCTCGGTAAAATTGGTTTGCGCCTCCCAGCCCAGCTTTGATTTTATTTTACTGGCATCTATCGCGTAACGGCGATCATGTCCCGGGCGGTCGGCTACGAAGCGAATCTGCTGCTTGCGAGAGATGCCATCCGCTGGCGGGCGCAGTTCATCCAGAAGTTCACAGAGTGTATGCACAACTTCTAGATTTGTTTTCTCGGCGTTACCGCCAATATTGTAAGTTTCTCCTGGCACCCCGCGCTTTAAAATCGCTTCAAGAGCGCTGCAGTGATCCTCAACAAACAACCAGTCTCGTATTTGCAGACCATCGCCATAAATCGGTAATGATTTACCCGTAAGTGCATTCAACATAATCAACGGGATTAATTTTTCTGGAAACTGAAATGGCCCATAATTATTCGAACAGTTTGAAGTTAACACCGGCAAACCATAAGTATGAAAAAACGCCCGAACCAAATGATCCGAGGCGGCTTTTGAAGCGGCATAAGGCGAATTTGGAGCAAAGGCTGTGGTCTCACTAAAAGCACCCTCTTCACCCAAGCTGCCGTAGACTTCATCGGTTGAGATATGCAGGAAACGAAAGTCGCGCTGTTTTGATTCAGCCAAATTTTTCCACCAGGCTAAACTGGCCTCAAGCAGAC
>JAKITK010000007.1 GCA_021648125.1 Lysobacterales bacterium | reverse complement strand
GATTAAACCCAGAGGTTCAGCCGGGTTAAGTACTTGGGTGGTGTCTGCTGGCATACCAATAAAGGGGAAGTCCTGACGATAACGAGTGTTAGTGCGTACACTCGACTGCGGATCATAAGTTACCACCTCCGCAAAGCCGAGCAAGCCGCGGCCACCAGCTTGTATTTTTGCACCAGCATAGTGATATTTCACTGCACTCATGGCATTAAGGTCAGTACTGGTTGGGGTGCTTACTGGGGCACTGCTACTAGCCTCGCTAACCACATACATGGGTGCGATCAAATCATATACCACTGAGCCGTTACCCCAATCGGCATTGGCAGAATTGTTCATGCGGGTGTAAACACTTGGGTCGGTTAGTGGTTTATAGCTGATATTGGTAACCGCACCCAAACCATTGGTGATACTGGTGATTACATGGTTTACTTGGTTTGCATTCGTGCCCATACGCATGGTTGCAGCATCAAACTTACCCTCATTATTGTAATCTACAAATAAATGGTCGCGTTTGCCATCACCGGTAAAGTCTACAAATAAGCTGGCATCCCGGTGTATGCTTACATTACCAGCCGGCTTGCCGGTGTTCATTGCACCGCCCGGAAAACCCAGACCAAATGCATTTTCAAGCACCATCCATGTAGCCGACTGACTTTCAAGCTCGCTCGGATAGATTAAATCGGGATAACCATCGCCGTTCCAATCATCAAAACGCAGATGAGTTTCCATATCAACGGATGGTAGGGTATATAGATGTAATACAGTGTCCGCAAGGCCATCACCCAAATTTAGGCGGTAGCTTAGAGTCAAACCATCAGCATCATCCAAATAAACGACATCGGCCAGACCGTCGGCATTGATATCCACCGGCCATACATCCCTTGCAACTGGTGCGTTGGAGCCACCGCAAACAAGCACATCAGTACAATCGGTGGCTTTCCCAATGATATCTTTGAAAGTATAGTTATAGCTCCAAACGCCTTCAGCCTCACTACTATTGGCTTCTAAAACAATCCAAAAAGAGGCTTTGGTTATGGACAAACCAGTTACTGTAGAAGCTATTGAAATAGTACAACTTGGGGGACTACAAACTGTATAAATACGACTGGCTTTAACCAATATATCAACGGCACCATCACCGTTGTAATCATACACAGCTCGTCCTGATGGCGTGTTGAGACCTGACAAGCCTATAAGGTCATGAGTTTCTGTATACGGTCCGTCCCCCTCGTTTGCAGCAAATAGCGCTTTATAGTTAATGCTTACTGGCACGGGTTCTGCGAAATTTATTGCACCACCATTAGCCGCCGAGTAAAGATTTTTATGCACGATAAGCTCTGATGAGGAACTGGGTGTAGCACCTTGTCGCACCTGTATCAAATCGCTAAGGCCATCGCCATCAAAATCCAGCACCTGCTCGCCACCACGGGCTACCGCTGCCCCACTGGCGTTATTTAATGGGGCTTTTGTAGCAAAACCACTGCCATTGGAAACCATGACTTCCCAGGAATGAATTTCGGGCCCCGGAGCATATTCTAAAAATATCACATCCTGGTAGCCATCAGCATTGACATCAATAATTAAAATATCTTCAGGCAGGTTATTACTTTGTTTCTTTGGCAATAAATACCCTGAAGTGCTACCCCAGGGTGAAAAACTTCCGTTTTTATTTGCCGTTTTAACTTTTAGATAAAAATCTTCATCTACTTTTTCGGTATAGAGAAAGTCCGGCAAGCCATCACCATTGACATCAGCCAACTGCATAGCATAAGGCGTATCTGGTAAAAGGTTGGGATCAGCAGCCAAAGCCGTACCAATATCATTTTCAGTACTCTGCCAATCAAATGTAGTGGCAGGGAAACAGGTGGTTTTGCTGACACTGGCGCATTCCTGAACTGAGCTTAGAATTTCACGACCAAAGGCATCACCGGCATACTGAAGATCATAAAAGCGAACATTCGCCCAGGTATTGTTTTGAGACTTACCCTGTGAACGCACGCTATCCAGGCGCTGGGTTTGTTCAAACATTGCCCCCACTGAATAAGATTGCGTGATATCTGTGTTGCGGGTTGAATAGTTAAAAGTTAGCTGAATTGCCGGTGTTACCACTGAGCTCAGCACAAACTCCACCGGACCGGTGCTGTTTTCGCTATAACCATAACTGATGTTATTGCCGGCACTATCTGAAAATTGATTCTGCGCCCAGACAAATACCGTAGCACTATCGCCCGGTATCCGGGCTTCAATGCGCGAGTCTGCGGTATTACCGTACTGACTAGTTGATCCGTCTTTACGCTCCACCGTAAATCTACTGGGGCCATTGCCAGCAGTTCCATAAGAATAAATCCTGGCAATCCCGTCTATTTCAGTCCGGTACTCGGCACCATCTTCACCGTATATACCTTCAACCAATAGCAACCGCTGGCCGTCTAAACAAAAACGATCTGTTGTTGCTTTGTCAAGTCTCCCGAACATGTCTTCGCGAGGGTATCCCGCTTCAATCATATGGGAGGCCATATATGAAATAAACCTGCTGTAATCCTTCACACATAATTGATTTACTTAGAAAGCCTGAGTTCTGTATGCCTTGATAAGACATTGGAATCCGTAATTAGGTCGATAATTTTGTCATGCATACTCTCTGTGGTACTTACCACAGAGAGTATGCATTTTTCAACACCTTTATTGAACGCCCCGCTATCCGCGGGTTTTTAATACCTAATCAAGCGCCTGTTAACTAATTAATTAACTCAACAGCTTCCTTTGCAGTTTTTAGCTTGCTTAAATCTTGTGCAAACATAGGTTTATTCGCCATTAAACGAGTAGCATCCGCAAGAATTCGGGCGGTTTCCTCGAGGATTAGATCTGGCAGTTCCTCTTCATCGGTCTCATCTTCATCTATAACCGCATCTGAATCAGTATCTGTATCTGCACCTTCACCGGTAGCAGTAATTGCTTTTAGTTCCGGGTTTCTCTCGGCGGTATCCGCCGCACTGCTTTCGATTTTGGCCTCAGCAAGCTCTTCACTTTCACTTTCTTCTTCATCTACAGGAATGGGCAAACCGTGCAACAAGTAACGCTGCTCTTTCCGCTGTTTGCGTTTGGCTTCATTCTCTTTTCTTTCTGTACGCCGTCCATCTTCCAGTAGGCTAACCGTTTTTCGATTTTTGTTTTCTTTGTACTCTTCTATGTCTTCATAAATCCAAGAAAACTCTTCACTACTGCTCAGGCGTTCACGGTAACGGGAATCCAGCACGGCAAGTACTGGGGCAACCCGGTTAACTGGTTTGTAGTCAGCTTTTTCGATCTGCGTCCAGGGTAGCGCATTAGTCAGTGCGCTTTCACCAAAGTCTGCAGCATCGCCCGGTGTCGGAAAACTGATATCAGGGGTAACTCCGCGATTTTGGGTGGAACCACCATTAATCCGGAAAAACTGTGCCACGGTCAACTTCAATTGACCTAAGCGTTTTTTATCGCCAGGGGAATAATCATCCAGGTTGACTAGATTTTGCACAGTGCCTTTACCGTAAGTTGGCTCACCAACCACCAGACCGCGCTGATAATCTTGAATAGCCGCAGCAAATATTTCGGATGCTGAAGCGCTGTAACGATTAACCAATACTGCCATCGGGCCGTCCCAAGCCACACCCGGGTCATCGTCGCGTTCCAGAGAAATACGACCACGCGAATCGCGCACCTGTACTACCGGCCCCTGATCGATAAACAGTCCTGTTAGGGTGGTTGCTTCAAGCAGAGAGCCGCCACCATTGCTGCGCAAGTCAATCACCAAGGATTCGATGCCCTCGGCTTTCATCTCATCAATCAGTTTTTGCACATCACGGGTAGAACTGCGGTAATCTTTCTTGCCTTCGGCACGCCCGCGGAAATCCAGGTAAAACACCGGTAGGTCAATTACCCCGACTTTAGTAATACCTTCACCCTGTGTAATTTCAATAATTCGACTTTTTGCCGCTTGCTCTTCAAGTTTAACTTCGTTACGGAGAATTTCGATAACTTTACTCGCACCACCCTCGCCACTGTTCGCAGGCAATACCTCCAAACGCACATAAGTGCCTTTTGGACCACGAATTAAATCAACCACATCGTCAAGACGCCAGCCGATAACATCAACCATTTTACCTTCACGCCCCTGGGCAACACCGGTAATCCGATCTTCGGCCTTGAGCCGCCCGTCTTTTTTTGCCGGCCCGCCGGGAATAACCCGGGCAATTGAGGTATATTCATTTTCCCGCTGCAACAACGCACCGATGCCTTCCAGCGAGAGTTTCATCGAGATATCAAAATTCTCTGAGCTTCGCGACGACATATAAGCCGTATGCGGCTCCACTGCTAGACTGACAGCATTCATAAAATACTGAAACACATCTTCTTCATTCAGTTCACTGATCCGACGATCCAGATTGGTATAGCGATCATCTAGGGTTTTGCGTATTTCTTCTTCGTCTTTATCGGTGAGTTTTAAACGCAGCCAGTCATTTTTGACGCGCTTACGCCATTGTTCGTCCCAAGTTTTACTGTCAGCGATCCACGGGGATTCAGTACGGTCAAACTGGAATTCTTCATCTATGCTGAAGTCCATGGGTGTTTTAAGCTGTTTGCGGGCAAACTGGATGCGGTTTTTAACCCGTAACACATACAGATTAAAAATATCAAAAGCCGCATCGAGATCGTCATGGCGTAAGACATCATCCAGTTGCAGTCGCCATTTTTCCATTCCGGCAATATCAGCGGATAAAAAATAGGCTCGATTCGGATCCAGAGTCTCAATGTACTGGTCGAGTATTTGACTGGATAGCTCATCATCCAACTGCACATCTTTATAGTGCCAGTTGGTCAAAAAACTAACCGCTAGATGAACCGCATAGCGCTGGTTCATGCTTTGTTTGAGTAACAGCTCGCCATCTTTATTATCGCCACTGCTTGGCAGTGCCACAGCAGATGTTATCGACAATAGTGATAGCATCAGCCCGGCAAGTAAAATGAGGCTGGATTTCTTAAATCGCTTTATTTGCACTAATTCAATTCCTTAAGTTTTGTTATTTCGATTTTATAAATTTATTTTAGAGGCTGTTTAAGGCCGACAATCGACCGAAAATATTCTCTTATATCCCTTAATGTAGCATATGACCGCAACTTTGCCATCAGGTTTCAAGGTATTCGTCAAATTCGTCGAAATACCCTGATTCACCGACAGACAGTGAGGCGACGGAATAGTTATCTGTTGGCGTTATCCGCCAATGACCCCTTCAGCCTGAATATCCGCATGATAGGAAGAACGCACCAACGGACCACTGGCAACATGGGAAAAACCCATCTTATTTCCCAGCTCCGCGAGATATGCGAATTCATCGGGTGTCCAGTAACGCAATACCGGATGATGATGACTGGTAGGCTGCAGATATTGACCCACGGTGATCATATCAACCTGGTGATCTTTTAAATCCTGGAATAGGGATTCCACCTGCGCAAGATCTTCACCCAGGCCAAGCATAATGCCTGATTTTGTAGGGATTTGTGGATGCCGCTGTTTGAAGGCTTTTAGTAATTCTAACGACCATTGATAATCGGCACCGGGACGAACATTCCGGTATAGCGGTGCTACCGTTTCCAGGTTATGGTTAAACACATCGGGCGGTGTCTGATCGAGAATATCTAGCGCGCGCTGCATGCGTCCTTTGCCGCGAAAATCTGGCACCAGGATTTCAATTTTAATATCCGGGCTGGCAGCTCTCACCTCACCGATACAGTCGGCATAATGCTGGGCGCCGCCATCCCGTAAATCATCACGATCTACTGAGGTAATCACCACATATTTCAATTGCATGCTAGCGATGGTTTCCGCCAACTGCGCAGGCTCACTGATATCAACAGCTAACGGCCGCCCGTGGGCAACATCACAAAATGAGCAGCGCCGGGTACAGACTTCTCCAAGAATCATGAAAGTTGCTGTACCTTTACTAAAGCACTCATGAATATTGGGACAGGAGGCTTCTTCACAAACGGTAACTAGGCTATTTTCACGCAACCGTGATTTTAGTTTTGCGACCGCATTACCCAGCGGTAAACGCACGCGAATCCAATCGGGTTTGCGTAGAACTTCAGCCCGCACAAATTTTGCCGTGTTGCGGCTGATTTTATCCGCACCCAGTTCCTTAACCAACGCCTGTGGCGGGGTATCGGCCAATGTTATTGGTATCGGAGCACGCCCGTTTTTATCATTTATCATCTGCCAATTCCTGCGGCCAAAACCAGCACGCCGCCGTAATGTAATTCTTCTAATAATTTCCCCACCAGCACAGACTTCACCCTACTTAGGCTTAATACTGCTCGGTTTTGTGCGGGTACCTGGTCAATCATCTGGGTAATTTCCAGACCCTGAAAACCACAAGGGTTGATCCGTGCAAACGGTTCGGCATTCATGTCAATATTCAGCGAAAGCCCATGGAAACTGCAGCCTTTGCGAATTCGAAAGCCCAGTGCGGCAATTTTAGCAGAACCGACATACACCCCAGGTACGCCCGGATTTCGTTCAGCCTGAATTTCAAAATCTGCCAATGTATTGATTATTGCCTGTTCAATACCATAGACCAGATCACGAATCGATAGCTTACGCCGGCGGATATCCAGTAACGGGTAGGCGACCAACTGGCCGGGGCCGTGATAGGTAACCTGTCCACCACGATCAACCTGCACGACAGGAATACCGCCGGGCGCGAGCAAGTGCTCTGCTTTACCCGCCTGTCCTTGAGTGAATACCGGCTGATGTTCGAGCAGCCAAAGTTCGTCCGGGCTGTTTTCATCCCTGTTGTCGGTAAATTGCTGCATGGATTCCCAGACCGGCTGATAATCACGCATACCCAGATCACGAACCCCGAGGGTATTCATCTCATAAGCTGAAACCGGGCGTATAACACCGCTCATAAACTTCTACAGCGCCATCAATACTTCTTCACTATCGGTCAGGGCTTGATAGATAGTGTCGAGTTGCTCGCGGGAATCCGCAATAATCCTAACCGTAACCGACAAAAAATTCCCTGCCTTGCTGGGTCTGGTGGTAACTGAAATAATTTTATCAGCGCTAACATGGGGGCCAACGAGTTCACCAACATGCAGAGCGAGGGTATCTGAGCTACGCCCCATGGCCTTGATTGCTATTTCTGTCGGAAACTTGAGAATTTCCTTTTCTTTTCCATGCAATGCCTCCGCTTCAAGGTGCTTGCTATCACTCATCAGAGCCTCCGAACAGCCCACCAACCCACAAGCGTATACTGTCGTAACTGCGTCCAAAAAACCCGGCTTCGGCAATATCATTCATAGCCAGCAATGGGCGAGAACCAATTTCCTCGCCATCCAGAAAGACCTGAAGTTTACCCAGTGGCTGGCCCTTACTGATGGGTGCAGACAGCTCCGGATCAATGGTTACCCTAGCATCCAGGGAGTCGTAGCGGCCGCGCTGGATGGTGACGAAAAAATCCTCGGCAATACTCAGCTGTATTTCTTCAGACTCACCTCTCCATACCACAGCCTCGGTAATTTGCTGGTCTGCCTGATACAGTTGGTGGGTTTCAAAGAAGCGAAAACCATAATTGAGCATAGCCTGGGCATCCGCCGTACGGGCTTTCTGGCTATCAGTACCCATAATTACGGCCAGCAGGCGCATACCCTTTCTGATAGCAGAAGCTGTTAGGCAATAACCCGCCGCCTCTGTATGGCCTGTTTTTAGGCCGTCTACCGACGGATCGCGCCACAACAAAGTATTGCGGTTGTGCTGGCGGATTTTATTAAAGGTAAATTCTTTTTCCGAATACCAGGCGTAATAAACCGGAAACTGGGAGATGAGAGCGGTAGACATAGTGGCAATATCGCGAGCAGTGACATAATGCTCAGGATGGGGTAAGCCAGTCGCATTTACAAAGTGACTGTTGGTCATGCCCAATTCAAGCGCATAATGATTCATCATGCTAGCAAAGGCATCTTCGGTACCGGCAATATGCTCAGCCAGTGCCACCGAAGCATCATTGCCAGACTGAATAACCATGCCCTTGATGAGGTCTTCAATACTTACCTGTTTACCAACCTCGATAAACATGCGCGAGCCTTCGGTACGCCACGCCTTTTCGCTGATAGTTGAAATATCAGTCAGTGCGAGCTTGCCCTGTTTCAATTCATTAAAAACCACATAACTGGTCATTAGCTTGGTAATACTGGCGGGGTCTACGCGTAAATCAGCATTCTTTTCAGCGAGGATGGTACCACTCTGAAAATCCTGCAGAAAATAGCTCTTTGCGTTTAACTGCGGAGCTGCCGGCATGGGTGCCCTAGCTGGTTTAACTGTAGCTGTCGAGCTTTTCTCCTGGGCTGCCAGCGATACCGGCACTGCCAGAGCCGCCAGTAAAAATACCAGCAGCAGCAAAACATAGCCTTGTTTATACACCAGAGTATTGAGTAATTTATTGGTCATCATGTCTGTATATAGCGAATAGAGTGCTATCTTACCTTATTAGTTGCCAACACGATGGGGGCGACCGAGACCAAGTTCAATGATTTTCTGTTCATAGCGCCAGGCTTTTTCACTGTCAGTGATAGGGCCGACGCGTACCCGCCAGACCTTTTTGCCGCCGCTGCGAGTTTTTTCTACGCTGACTTTTTTCAATCCGGCGTCCTCCAGCTGCGCTGCAACCGCTTTACCGGCATGCTTGGAGCTGTATGCACCGACCTGATAGAGCACATTACTTACACCACCGGAATGTGTTTTGTTCTTGGCAAAAGTAATGCTGCGAACCTCTACCCGTGCCGTACCGCTGCGGTCGACACCCAATAAAACAGCCGCGCCATAGGAAAGATCGATAATACGATCAGCATGAAAAGGGCCGCGATCATTGATTTTTACGATCAACTTTTTGCCGTTATCCAGATTGATCACTTCAGCATAAGTCGGCAGGGGTAGCGACTTATGAGCTGCAGTAGCGACATACATATCATAGACTTCACCGCTCGAAGTTTTGCGCCCATGAAACTTCTGCCCATACCATGAGGCAATGCCTCTCTGGTGGTATCCATCGGCTGTAGGTAACACCGTATAAGTTTTGCCGAGCACAGTATAGGGTGAGTGATTACCATAGCGGGCGCGAGGTTCTGGTCGGGGTTTGAGCACTTTTACATCTTTCGGATTGAGTTGTTTCGCGGGTGGGCCATCCGCTTGATTATCGGACTTGCCTTTGCCGCCACAGGCAACCAACAAGCTTGCCAGCAGTATTATAGGTAACACCCATTTAAGCACTCTAAACCCGTCAGACATCACAAACTCGCATCACGACCGGCACGCAGCTTTTCACTTAGCTGCTTCACCACCATCGCGTACATGCGGCTGCGGTTATATCGGGTTATCACATAAAAATTGTGGAAGGTTAACCAATAATCATTGCCTGTTTTCTGCTCAAGCACAATCAGGTTAGCCGCGGTATTGCCGGCAACCTCACCCACGGCAGAGTAACCCTCGGCCTGATAAGCCGCCACTGTAGATGCCGGCTTACCCATTTTTGATTTTTTCTTGGGCGCCGCCGTAGCTGTAGGTTGTGCCGGTAACGCAATCAGCTCACCTTTACGCCAATGATGGGCATTAAAGTAATTCGCTACGCTGGCAATGGCATCTATGCGAGAACCCCAAAGATCCCGGCGACCATCGCCATCGCCATCCAGGGCATAAGCCCGATACGAGCTGGGCATAAACTGCCCGAGCCCCATCGCCCCGGCATAACTACCTTTAATTTCGTATAACGCCAAGTGTTCTTCCTGGCTAAGTAATAAATACTCCACCAGCTCTTTTGAGAAAAAAGTTTTACGGGTTGGGTGGTAGAAAGCCAGCGTCATCAAGGCATCTAGCACCCGATAATTACCGAGGATGCGGCCATAGTAGGTTTCCACACCAATGACCGCCACGATAATTTCTTCATCTACCCCTGATTTTTCTGCCGCATCACTAATGGCTTTTTGGTTATCATTCCAAAATTCCAGGCCTTCGCTGACCCGTTGATCGGTCATAAAGATTGGCCGATAGGTATACCAGGGCTTGGATTCTGCGGTGCGTGTATAAATATCCAGAATTTTTTGTTTATACACAGCAGCGCCCAGAATTTCTTCTACCTCTGCTTTATTGTATTGACCGGTTGCTACAATTCTAGCGACCAGTTCGTCCTGACCGGGGTGTTTTTTTTCTGCGATTACATTGCTGCAGTAAAAACCCAGTACCAGCATGCTGATTATTAATACGGTTTTATTCACAAACATATTCCTTTTAATAAAAAATAAACTGATATCTATATCAGCGGATAAACCGCCGATGAGCCCAGGCTGACATAATCAGACCAAATCCAGCCAACAGCGTTACCACTGATGTGCCACCATAACTAATTAGTGGCAACGGTATACCGACCACCGGCAGGATTCCCGTGATCATGCCACCGTTTACCATCACATAAACAAAAAATATCATTGCCAGACTACCACAGAGCAAGCGTGAAAATGTGTCCCTAGCATGGCTTGCCAAATACAGGCTGCGACCGATGATAAATAAATATACCGACAGCAGTAGCAAAACACCCAGCAAGCCAAATTCTTCGGCCAAAACACCCATGATAAAGTCGGTGGTATGTTCCGGCAGAAATTCCAGCTGAGATTGGGTTCCCTGCATCCAGCCTTTACCATTAAGACCGCCCGAACCTACCGCGATTTTGGACTGGATGATGTTCCATCCATGCCCCAGTGGATCGGATTCAGGATTGATAAATGTGCGTACCCGATTGCGTTGGTACTCATGCATAAACGCCCACATAATCGGTGCTGCTGCCGCAGCCAGTCCTGCAAACGAAAATATCACCCGCCAGCGAATACCCGCAAGAAAAAGCACAAACACGCCGCTCATACCAACCAATAAAGCCGTGCCCAGATCCGGTTGACGGATAATCAACAACATGGGCAACACAATAATAAACACCGCAACCAGTAGTTCTCGCCAACCCGGCGGTAATAATTTATTGTGTAACCACGCGGCCACCGTCATCGGCACCACCAGCTTCATCAACTCAGAAGGCTGGAAACGAACTACCGATAAATCCAGCCAACGGTCTGCACCCCGACCTTCGCCGAAAACCGCCGTTGCCAGCAACAGTAACATCCCCAGAGAATAAAGCCAGAATGACCAATGACGAAATAGTCGTGGTGGCAACAAGGCGATAAGCAATAGACCGGCAAAGCCGATACCTAGGCGAATCGCCTGATTAGTAACCAGCCGTTGATTACCGTCGCTGGCGCTGTACAAAACAAACAAGCCCGCAATTGACACCAGCACCAGCGCCGCCAACAAGGGATAATCCAGTCGAGGTCGGCTGATCCAACCAGGAATAAGTGATGGTTTCATCATTCGACCGAGCGCCTTTGTGTGAGGGCATCGCTGCTGATAGCTTCAACTTGATCAGCTGTGAGCAGCCATTGATCCAATAGAATTCGGGCGATAGGTGCGGCCGTGCTGGAGCCGCCACCGAGCGAGTGCTCGATAATGATTGCCACAACTATTTTAGGTGCTTCAGCGGGCGCCCAGGCAACAAACAACGCGTTATCGCGCAGGCGGCGATCAATGGTTTGTGCATCGTATTCCTGGCCTTCAGCGAGCTTGAACACCTGTGATGTTCCGGATTTCCCGGCAATACGATAAACAGCGTCAATACTGATTAATCGTGCCGTACCCGTAGCACTGTTGACCACATCCTCCATACCACCCCGCACAGCAGCCCAATTTTTAGGGTCTACTACCGGCACCAAAGTAGCCTCACTGGCTGGCAACCAGTCGGTGCTTTTATGACCGTATTTTTTTAAGCCAAGAAGCAAACGCGGGGTAAAGCGCTTGCCATTCATTGCAAGAGTTGCTGTGGCACTTGCCAGTTGTAATGGGGTTGCCACATTATAACCCTGACCAATAGCAGCAATCACCGTTTCACCCGGGTACCAAGGTTGGTCAAAACGCCCCCGTTTCCACGCACGGGATGGCAATATACCTACGCCTTCACCGTATAAATCGATACCTGTTTTTTGCCCAAAACCAAACATCTGGATGTAATCGTGCATTGCATCAATGCCCAATTTGTATCCCAGTTCATAAAAATAAGTATTCACTGATTGGGTCAATGCCGCGCGAACAGTGACCCAACCATGCCCACCTTTTTTCCAATCACCATAGGGGCGGGAAACTTTTGGTAGGTAATATTCTCCGGACGAAAATACTCGCGTATCAACATTTACCGTGCCACCCTCAAGTCCGGCAAGGGCAACAAAGGGTTTAAAGGTAGAGCCCGGCTCATAACCACCCTTCAAGGCCCGGTTAAACAGGGGGCGGTCTGGGGCGTTAAGAATACGGCTGTAATCCGACTGGGTAATGCCATTCACAAACAGGTTTGCATCAAAACCCGGTTTGCTCACCATGGCTAAAACATCACCATTATTCGGGTCGATGGCAACAATTGAACCGGAATAGTCTCCCAGTGCTTCCCAGGCCGCCAGCTGCAAGCGGGAATCAATCGCCAGAATTAGGTCCTGTCCGGCTTCGGGGTCCTTTTTTTCGAGTACTCGCAATACCCGGCCCTGGGCGTTGGTTTCAATTTTCTGAAAACCACTCTGACCGTGTAAAAGCGCTTCCCGGTAACTTTCGACCCCGGTCTTGCCGATATGGGTATTGTCTAGATAATTATCCTGGTCAAGTTGTTTTAAATCACCTTCATCAATCCGGCCTACATAGCCGGTTAAATGCGTCATAGCGTCGCCACCGGGATAGTAACGAGTGAGATAGGGGGTGATTTCTACCCCGGGAAGACGGTGCCGGTTGACAGCTACCCGGCTTACTTCCGCCTCGCTTAACGATAAGCGCAAGGAAACCGGTCGGAATGCTTTCACCTGTTGAATCTTGCGCAAAAATCGATGGCGTTGAGTCGGGGTAATGACGATTAATTTTTCCAGCTCAGCCAGCGTAGTCTCAAGTGCTGCCTGCCGGGAAACCCTTTTCCCCGAAACCTTAGGACGAGCTAGCCTTTCAGCAGTAATTTCTAATCGGTAGGCGGGTTTATTTTCTGCCAACAACACCCCATTACGGTCATAAATCATGCCACGACTGGGCGCTACAACCTGCACCCGAATCCGATTTTTATCTGCCTGTGCCTGAAAAGACCCATGTTTCCAAACCTGCAGGTAAGTAAACCGAAGGGCTAACAACACCAGCGCCAAAAGAATGAGAATAAATGCAAGCAGCGCACGGGAGCGGAATAAAGACTTTTCCGTGTGCTCATCTTTAATGTGATGATAGCCCACCATTATTGGTCAGTTTCGCTGGCTCAGCTGGCGCAGCCTGCTGAGGAAAACAAACATTAAGGGCCAGATCAGCGCGCCTATAATCGCCGGCACCCACAGGTAAAACCCGAGACCGTGCTCGCCGCGCAATAATAAAACCCAGAGCAGAATAAAGCGTTCATTTAGCAACAAAAAGAAAACCGTCAGCATTTGTCGTAAAGGCGAGGAGAACCGAATTCTGGACGAAAATTTGGCCATCAGAAACATCAACACCACCCACTGCAGTGCGTGTAAACCGATCAGACTGGATAATAAAATATCTGCCAGCAAACCCAATGAAAACACAAAACCAAGGCTAACTGGCCGCGACCCCTGTAATGACATATAGATCAGCAGTAAGGAAACCCACGGCGGCCGGAAAGCCTCCAAATTATCAGGCAGAGGCAATAAAGACAGGAACAAGCCCAGGCCCAGCAGCAGATAAAACAAGTTTTGTTTCTCGCGCAGAGCGTTCATCGGCTATCACTCACAGCGCTTGTATCAGCTTCCGGGGCTTTCGGGTCTGCTTTAGGTAGCACTGCCGATTCAGCATTGTCTTGCGTGGATTTATCGATCGTTTTTTCGGGAAACAACACCAATACTTCGCGGGCCCGATCCAGTTGAGACAATGGTCGCGCCCACACGCGTGCAAAAGGATGCCCCGGGCTTCGCTCTACCGACATCACCCGGGCAACAGAGTATCCCGCTGGAAAAAGTTGTCCCATCCCGGAAGTCTGTAATAGATCACCCTGTTTAATGTCGGCATTAATGGAAACATTGGGCAACATCAAAATGGAAGTATCACCGGTTCCGAAGGCGATCGAGCGCATTCCTGTGCGCGCTACTTGCACTGGCAGGGCATGATCCGGATCAGAAATTAGAATAATTTCAGCCGTTTCCGGACTGGCGATATCCACCTGGCCCATCACCCCGCCCGCATCCAGAACAACCATGCCTGCAAAGACACCATCATTTTGTCCCCGGTCGACAATAACCTTATGGGAATAAGGATCTAAATCTATATGCAGTAATTCTGCCACCAGAGTGTTTACCCGCAATCCACTGCGTGCGCCCAACAAGGAGCGTAATCGTCGGGCTTCATCTTCAAGCGCACTCAATCGACTTAGCTTAACCTGCTGGCGTAACAGACGATCTTCCAGGTTTTGGTTAATAGTCAGCAAGTTTTCTCTGGCAACCAGGTTTTCGCCGATCGCCTCGAACATTTCAACCGGCAGACTGGCTAACATCTGCACCGGTGATACTAGGGTGGCAAGTGAGGTTCGGATTTTTTGGTTATATGCGCCCCGTTGATCCAGCGCCATTAACAACACAGCGGCAAGGCAATATGCCATCAACCGGGCGGTTGAAAAGCCATTGCTGGTGAACAGACTGGATGCATTTCGATTTATTGACGAAGGCATAGCAACCTCCGTGTTGGTATTAACTTTAGGCTAGCGCTTGCTGGCATCGGGTTAGAGTGAGAAAAAATCTCCACGATTTTGGTCCATCAATTCCAGCGCCCTGCCACCACCTCTGGCAACACAGGTAAGCGGGTCTTCGGCAACCACAACCGGCAGACCGGTTTCTTCCGAGATCAGTTGATCCAGGCCAGATAGCAGCGCGCCGCCGCCAGTCATGACGATACCGGTTTCGGCAACATCCGCGCATAATTCCGGCGGGGTTTGCTCAAGGGCTGCTTTGACCGCGTCTAAAATAGTATGCAATGACTCATTCAGGGCATCCATGATTTCAGCACTGGTAATCGTAAAACGCTTGGGTATACCTTCAGCCAAATTACGCCCGGAAACCTGAATCTCTTTGGCTTCTTCCATTGGGGTTGCACAACCGACTTCCATTTTGATTCTTTCTGCGGTTGTTTCGCCTATGAGCGTGCCATAATTACGCCGCACATAATTTATGATATCGGCATCAAACTGATCACCACCGGTACGGATGGAGTTTGAATAGACCAGTCCGTTAAGGGATATCACGGCAATTTCAGTAGTACCACCACCAATATCCAAAACCATAGAGCCACGCGCCTCATTCACTGCGATTCCGGCACCGATTGCAGCCGCCATAGGCTCTTCAATAAGAAACACTTCGCGTGCACCCGCGCCTTCTGCCGACTCTTTAATGGCCTTGCGCTCAACCTGAGTAGAACCACAGGGCACGCACACCAGCACCCGAGGGCTGGGGCGTAAAAACTTTGAGCTGTGAACTTTTCGAATAAAATGCTGCAGCATTGCTTCAGTCATATCAAAATCAGCAATAACACCATCTTTCAGTGGTCTAACTGTGTGTATATTACCGGGGGTACGCCCGAGCATGTTTTTAGCTTCAGTACCCACCGCGGCAACCACCTGCGGAGTACCAATTCCGCGCACACCGCGGGTTGCGACCACCGATGGTTCATTTAAAACGACACCCTGGCCGCGAACAAAAATCAATGTATTTGCGGTTCCAAGGTCAATCGAAAGATCGTTGGAAAACATTCCGCGAAGGCTTTTAAATATCATTTGAAGAAACCGCTATAAAAAGAGCTTTAATTTAGCAGTTATTGACCAATATAAGCAAGCCCGAAACCAACTATTTTCAAGCTTTAACATAGATTTCACAAAATAAACCGATTCCACAATCAAATACCGCTGAATTGAGGTAATTCCGTGCACATTAATCATCCTCTAATTAATATTAATTTCGCAAAACCAACACTTACAAACTATATCTACGCTAAAATACCGGCAGAATTTATTATCGGCAGCAACCAGCCTAAACCCAACATTCAGGATTTCAAGCTATGTCAGCTCTTATTTGCGGGTCACTCGCCTATGACACCATTATGGTGTTTCCCGACCGTTTCCAAGAACATATACTTCCCGATAAGCTGCATATGCTGAATGTAGCCTTCCTAGTACCGGAAATGCGTCGCGAGTTTGGTGGTGTTGCCGGCAATATCGTCTACAACATAAACCTGCTGGGCACTAAAGCCTACCCAATGGCAACTGTCGGCGAAGATTTCACCCCGTATCAGCAACGTTTTGAAAAACTGGGTATCCCGCTGGATTATGTTCAGATAATTGAAGACCAGTTTACCCCCCAGGCATTCATCACTACTGACTTGGACGGTAACCAGATCACCGCATTTCACCCTGGCGCAATGATGTTCAGTACCCGCAACCGAATACTCGACGCGGGTGGTGACATCTCTATTGGCCTTGTAGGCCCCGACAGTCGTGAAGGAATGATCCAACATAGTCAGCAATTTGCCGACCGTGGGATTCCACATATTTTTGACCTAGGTCAAGCCATGCCGCTATTCCAAGGGGATGATTTAGTCGAATTTATTGACCGTGCTCAATGGGTAATTGTTAACGATTACGAAGCAGAGGTAGTTCAGGAAAGAACCGACTTAAGCGCTAACCAGATCGCCGCACAACTGGATGCCTACATTGTCACCCACGGTGCCAATGGCTCTACCATTTACACCCGCGAGGGCAGCACCTCAATAAGCACACCAAAAGTCGATAAAGTGATCGACCCAACCGGCTGTGGTGATGCCTATCGTGCCGGCCTGATTCATGGTCTTCTAAACAACATGGATCTACCGACATCCTGCCGTTTGGGCTCATTATTGGGTTCTATTAAAATCCGACACCAGGGTCCACAAAATCACAAATTTAGCATGCCTGAATTTGAAGAAATGTTCTTCAAAGCATTTGGATACCGCTTTTAATAAGCCACTGATTTATATCAGGATGGGACAAATTAGAAATTTCTTACTAAAAAGCGCAATAAAAGCGCGTCAGACTTGACATTTAACGCTTAAATGTAGACAATCTCGCGCCCTGATTCATTTTCAGGAAATTTAAAGAAACCACCAAAGGTTTCTGAAATAAGGCTATGTAGCTCAGCTGGTTAGAGCGCGGCATTCATAATGCTGAGGTCGGTGGTTCAAGTCCACCCATAGCCACCAATAATATCAATGTGTTATATGGATTTTATGCTTCAATTAATTATTGCCCCTCGAAATAGCGCACTCTTGGCGCATTAAAACTCAACCTTTAACAGCTAAATCAGAATCAATTTAGACATCAATTTAGACATATCACAGGCCCAAATAATCAGTCACTATGTTTAGTTGTTTTAATGAGACTTTTTGTACTTAGCACTTCGTATCTTGGAAATAAAAAGCTGACCCCGCTACTTGGAAAGTAACTATTTAGCACATATTTAAGTATACTTAGTGTATTGGAGAAACGAATTATGGGCTGGTTGATATGTATAACGAAATAAAAGCTGCCCAGGCAGCTGCTCACTTTCTCATTCTTCGAGGGGGACAAATGTCCAGCTTGAAACTGATGAAACTCCTTTATTTGTCCGATAGAGAATCTATGAATCTTTATGGGTACCCCATGACGGGTGACAATTTCTCATCGCTTCCACACGGCCCTGTCTTGTCAGTTACAAAAGACTTCATGGATGGCAGCCTCCAGTCGTGCGAAGGTGGCTGGCAGTCATTGATGAATGACAAAAAAGACTATGAGATTGCCCTACAAATGGGGGTACAACCTGAACACCTAGGGTCACTCTCACAAGCAGATATTGAAATTCTTGATAGTGTTTGGGATCAATTCGGAAAGATGAATCGGTGGGAAATTAGGGATTACACACACGAATTGCCTGAGTGGGAAGATCCTAGAGGCTCTTCCATGCCTATTAGATATAAAGACGTACTATTGGCGTTGAGCAAACCTCTTGAGGAAGCAAAACAAATTGAAGCAAACATTTTGGAAGCAGCTGAGCTGGAAAATACACTAGCCCAGCTATGACCATCTGGATTCCAAGAACCCAGTCAACAATATTATTTCCTTCAGGGCCAGCATCAGACCGGTCAAAACCTCACCTCTTGATAGTTCTCAATACGCCAAACGAAAACGGCGACATAGCCGTAGTTCCTCTTTGTTCTGTAAAAGCCCGTATTTATTTTGATCCAACATGTAGACTTTATAATGGCGACCATGAGTTCATTAGACATGACAGCTATATCGAATACAGGTTTAGCAAGATAATGAATCCACAGCCTATTATTCAGGGCTGTCTAGATGAGGTTTATAAACCAAAAGCATCCTTGGATGCTATTCTGTTCGCTCGTGTGCATGCCGGAATATTTACAAGCCAACACACACCAAATATGATTAAGGATTTTTTGAAGCCTTTACCTCAACCTAAGTGAACGAACCCCTACACTTGCTTATTAGATCCTAATATAAGGCGAGATATTTAGATCTTGCTGCGCTTATATTGCGCCATACCATTAGATAAAACATTATATGTTAATAATTATCAGTGAGTTATATCATTCATGCTCAGCATTACTTATCCTGAGGTCGGTGGTTCAAGTCCACCCATAGCCACCATTATTTTCAATATACTTATGACTTCTTTAAGCCCTAATTCTTCCTACAACCAAATAAATGGCGTGTTTTTTACAAAAAAACTTGTGCACCCATAATTGGCACCATTCCATTATGCATGGGTGATTACTATATCGAACCAATTTGCAACATCCCCAACTCATCACCCTCTAAAAATATCAAAAGTGAAGCTCCGTTCGGTTGAGTTATATCATTTTTCCTGGCTCTCATTAAAATCAAAAGCAATTTTACTGTCCGGTAATAAAGGAGTTGATGACCCGGAGCAGGCGTTTATTCTAAATGAATTAGTCCGGTACCTTGAACATCCCTCGTCTGGTGTTTCAGCATTAACCAGGATGCCTAGCACCTGGAAGGATACCTGTAACTCAATTCAACAAAGGGTACCCCTAAACAAATCCTCAGAGCTTGTCGAGAACGCTGTATCGGGCTGGCATCAGCTTCTAAGACACCTATCATTAAACCTTAGTGTAGTTATTAACCAGCCTGTCGGAATCGTACTTACTCGTGCTCGGGAAAAGAATGCCGAATTAAATTTCCAAGAAGATTGTTGTCACCTTTCAGAAGAAGGCACTCTAATCGCTGAATTCGACATCCCCAATGCAGCATCAAAACTATGTATTTTGGCAGATTTAAAACTTAGAACTATTAATTTTAGTATGAAGCTTGATTCCCCTAAAGACAGAGCTAGAGCAACAGCGCCGATAAACTGGCTTACTAGACAGCTTAGGGGGAAAGAAATTGAAAATGTTGCAATACGCGCATACTGGCCAAGAAGAATCCCAATGACACAGGCAAGACTTGATGACGTCATTGCCAATCCAGCGATTCTTATTAATCCAGGGGTAACAGACCTTCCGACTTATCTGGAGGTGATTAGGGTTGTTGATTTAGCTGTTCGGTTCAAGGGAGTTAAGACATTTGTAGAGGAATGCTCAAAAGAATTCCCACTGTTCTATAAAGATATTGGTCAGCACCTCACAAAATGGGTAGCAAAGGCCCCGAAAGTTAAAGCAAAGAGCCAAGCGGAGTCAGAAACTCCAACAATCCTTTTTGGTGCAGATGTAATTGCCTTAGCAAAAGATGTTACTGTTGATGACTAATGGAAAATTAAAACTAAGCGCATTAGTGAGTTATTAGGCTTCCATTACTGGTGCTTCACGACTGGGCTTCCCGGTTCAAATATAGTTTGCCTATCGCCGGGCCTACTGCATGTAGTCATTTACCCTGCTGGCTTTTAAGTACAAAGATGCCAGACAAAACAGTGCTTGCTGCCGTCTGAACGTATATAGCCAGCCGCACCAAGCAGTCTTAGAAGTTCCTTGGTATAGCCCCTTGCCAACTTTTAACAGCCTATAGCAATGGTTTTTTGCTCTTGGAACAAAAGCTCAACTGGTACAGAGCAAGGAGAGTTCCTCGAGTTTTTGACAGCGTCTTCTAACAGGTAAGGAATTGCGCTATCTAATTCTTTTCTCAGCTCGTCCAAGCTTTTTGCTTCAACATGCAGACCTGGCACATCGGACTTATAGATAAACCAGACATTAGCGTCAGGATCAAATTTAGCTAATACTTTGTATACCTTCATGGTGTCCACTCCTTCCCTTGGCTTCACAGTATAGTCTATTGACTCCAACAAGACACTTCCGCCGCGGAGTCGCTCCAAAACTAACCATCCGATTTCTCTGGACAACTGTAAATCATATTACTTTCACAGAAGCCACCCATCATTCATATAAAATAATTAAACTCAAATTTAACTCATGAGCTAGGTTCCCCAATATCCGAGAAATACCTGCCATTTTGTCGTAACTATTTATATAGTTTAGTTGCCCCATTGTATATATATATTATTTAATACAATAAGTTATAAGACCTGCTTAATGGCACCCATAGCTACCTTTTTAAGCCTTAATCAACCCAGCTGAACCCCACCCTTTTCAACTATTTCAGATAGAACTGTTGCGTGCCTGTCACTATCGTTTAGTGCGGGAATGTATTCTAGAGATTCACCACCCGATTCAAGAAATAGCCGCTTTGCTCGAATCGCTATTTCTTCCAGTGTTTCTATGCCATCAACTGCAAAACAGGGGCAAACTACCTGGAGTCGGCGAACACCTTCAGCTGCGAGCCGCTGTAATTCAGGCTCAAGGTAGGGTTGTAACCAGGCGGCCCGACCGAAGCGGGATTGGTAACAGAGTAGATATTGGTCGGCTGAAATACCAAGGTGCTTGACGATGCCAGCAACAGAGGCCTCACATTGCTGGCGATACGGGTCGCCACGACGATCCAGTAGCTGCGGCAAGCCATGGAATGAAAAAACCAGTAGCTCAGGCTGCCCCTGCTGCGCCTGCCAATCAGTAATAGAGTCCGCGATCGCCTGCTGCCAGCTGCTTTGCCAATAATAATTTTCAACCAATTTCAACCGTGATGGCTTCTGTCGAGTAAGGTAAAAATCATCTATCGCGTCAAAAACCGAGGCCGTAGTGGTGGTGGAATACTGTGGGTATAACGGCATGACAGTGATATCGTTAATACCATCACGAGCAAATTCTTCTAGCACCGAATTCACCGAGGGTTCACCGTAGCGCATCGCCAATTTCACTTTGTGTTGCGGCAGTTGGTCGTCAACTTTTGCCGCCAGGCGGTTTGAAAAGACCCGTAAAGGTGAACCCTCCGGCATCCATACCTGTCGATACATTTCCAGCGTCTTACTGCTTCGAAAAGGCAATATCAGCAAATACAGGATCATTAACCAAAGCAACCGTGGCAAACTGACCACCCGTGGATCAGAAAGGAATTCTGCCAGAAATTTACGCACCGATTTTTTATCCAACTGCGCCGGGGTGCCCAGATTTACCAATACAACTGCACTGCTTGCGGACTGGTTTTTTCCTGATTTACTAGGAATTTGATCGATTTGTGCAGACTTTGGCAAAATTTATTCTCTCGTTGCTTAAATACAACAGTATGGGTATTTAACCGGTCATCAGACTGACTAGTATAGACGAATCTGAAATATCTTCTTTGTTCTTCTGCATAGCGGGGGTCGCCTGTAAGAATTCGCTATCAGTCTACGCAACTAATTTTGTAGTACCCATACAACAATGAAGGTCTGAACCGGAGAATCGTCTAAGTCAATCATCTAACATCATGTTTTTTGTGACTTTTTCTGGTAAACTAGCTCGCAGGTATCAATGCAATAAAAGATCTCCGCAAGCACCGTTACAGGGAGTGCCAACAAATCGTGCGTCATTTATTTTTAACACTGTTGCTGATTATTTCAGCGGGGTCGGTTGCGGCTGCGCCGTTTGCCTATTCCGTTAACTCTAATGGAGTAGACCGTGATACTTCGGATCGTTTACATCGAATCGATCTAGCTACCGGCGAGGTAACTGCACTTCAAAAGGTGCGGTTAAATGAGCCAGCACTCTTGTCTTTCTCCGATATTGAAGGTCTGGCTTTTGGTCCGGACGGGACTTTGTATGGAGTCGATGATAGGGATGAGACATTGTTGACCATTAGCACCACCACGGGAATTGGTGCGTCTGTTACTGGTAACCCTCTAACTTTACAACTCGGGACAGTGAGTACTGATTTCGGCTTAACATTTACCTGTGAAGGGCTGTTATTCATGTCATCGGATATTAATAAAACTCTATATCAAGTAAATGACGAAACTGGCCTTGCCACTGGCGTTACTAATAGCCCAGGTCTGGGCGCCTCTATTACTGCCTTGGCAGCCTGGGGCGACAAGGTTTATGGGCTCAGCCATGGTAGATTCGTAGATTCAGCGCTAACACCGAGCCTTTATGCAATAGATGTCAAAACAGGCGCGGCTACATTAATCGGTGCCTTAGGAAATGCGGTTAAGCTTTATCGGAACGGTGGCCTAGCCTTTGACGAAGAAGGTCAGCTTTGGGCAATAACAGATCGCTTCAATCTTACGAACAATGTAGACTTTCCTTCACAGGTCCTGAAAATTGATCCGGCCACAGGCATAGCCGAGGCAATTTCCGAGGTAGCTGTAATTGGCTTTGAAAGCCTAGCCATCACTAGCCCTATGGGTTGCACAGTAACCGCCAACCCAAATGAAAATAACGCAGTACCTATCCCGGTTTTGAACCCATTCTCTACCTTGTTGATGGCGTTGGTGCTTTTGCTTGCCGGTGGTTTTACTATTCGTTTTAAAGCCGGATAAATTTACTCACCGGCTTTGCGAATACTGCGTTTTACCTCTATTTACACAATATTACCCTGTATTTCCCATGACGCACCCTCACAGGTGCGATAAACTTGGGTGAGAATTTAGCGGTATAATCACACACCTAATTTATTGGAGAAAAAACATGGGTGGCATCAGTGTCTGGCAATTATTAATTTTACTGGTTATCGTACTGGTAATATTTGGCACCAAGCGCTTGCGTAATGCCGGTAGCGATATTGGTGGTGCGATTAAAGGCTTTCGTGAAGGTATGGCCGATAAAGAAGATGAAAAAAAATCCAGCGAGCAACTCGCAGCCGACAAACTCGACAGTGCTGATTCCGTTCAGGAACGCGCTGTTGTAGACCCTAAAGACGAAAAATAAACCGGGGCTGAGTTCTCATGTTTGATATCGGCTTTGCCGAACTCGCCCTGTTAATGCTGATTGGGCTGTTAGTCCTGGGGCCCGAGCGATTACCGCGTGTCGCCCGCACCCTGGGGCTATACCTGCGTAAAGCCCGCAACGCCTGGGGTAATGTAAAGCAATCGATTGAAGCCGAGTTGGATGCTGATGAATTGCGTAAAGCCCTCAGTCAGGTGCAGGAACAAACCAAAAGTGCCGGTGAAGATCTAAAAAGTACTCTCGAGGCCGAAATCCCTTTTACAGCCGGTGAACCCGAGTCCAAGCCTGGCGATGAAAGGCCTGCACCATCCCGCAGCAAATCAATAAGCAACAGCCCTGCGAACGACAATGATTGAGCCAAGCAAAGACCCGCAGAATCAGATTGAAGAATCTGTAGAAATGACCTTTGTAGGACATCTAGTCGAGTTACGGGCGCGTCTGTTGAAAGCCTCCCTGACGGTCCTTGTGGTGCTGGTAGTGTTGCTGCCGTTTTCGGGTGAACTCTACACCATCCTCTCCGAACCTTTGCTTGCACATCAGCCTGAAGGCTCGCAGATGGTGGCGATTGATGTTGCATCACCCTTTTTGGCACCGTTCAAACTGACCCTAATGCTGGCTTTGCTGATATCAATCCCGGTCATTATTTATCAACTCTGGGCTTTTGTTGCACCCGGCTTATACCAAAAAGAAAAATACATCACCCGGCCATTACTGTTCTCCGCCTGTATATTATTTTACGCTGGCTGTGCATTTGCGTATTTTGTGGTGTTTCCGTTAATGTTCGGATTTTTTGCCAGAGTGGCACCGGAAGGGGTTTCGGTGATGACCGATATTTCCCGTTACCTAGACTTTGTGCTTACACTTTTCCTAGCCTTCGGGCTGGTTTTTGAAGTCCCGGTGGCCACCATTATTTTGGTTGCCTTGGGGGTTACCACACCGGACAAACTCGCCGCCAAACGCAGTTATGTGATTGTTGGTGCTTTTGCTCTTGGCATGCTGCTGACGCCCCCGGATATCATTTCACAAACTCTGCTGGCCATACCAATGTGGCTGTTGTTTGAAGTTGGGATTATCCTTTCACGAATTCTTATCCGCAAACCGGAAGAAACCAAAGACTCCACGGCAGCGCCATAAAGCTAAATAATAACCCGGGTATTTTCTTCATCTTGGTTATGATCAATTTGTGGTTCCTGCTCTAAAGTTGGCTTTTCTTCTGCAGGGCCGGAAAAAATATCCCGCCAGCAAACATACTGCAGCACATACATTAGCGCCATCATCCCCAACGATATAACTAAAAACGGCAAAGATATTATAAAAGTCCCGATAAGACTGGAACCCAGCATCGACAGCACTGCCACTAACACCGCACTAACAATTACCATCACAAAAACCACAGCCAGCCAGATCAATATCAACCAGAAACCTAAAACACTGAGTGCACGCCAGTTAGCTAGGATTGCTTGCACGCTCAGGAGTACCGCTGATAGAAGCGGTCTGCCACGATAAGCTATTTCGGGCAAACCAAACCAGGTACAAAAACCTATAATTACGACGCTCGCAAAAGAGAACAAAAACACCCGCTTGAGGGCGTCAATCGGGACTTCCGAGGCTACGCCACTGGTCATCGCCAACTGCAACTCAGCCAGTTCAGGTCCTAGTAAATAATTAATCAGCAACCCAAGTAGCGTCAGTACCAGTCCTAAAAGAACCAGCTCTTTTCGGGGCCCAGGCAATTGCCAGGCAGCCAGCAGGTTGATTCGAGCCGGTGGTTTAATGAAGCCCGCACGAATCCCTAGTAACAGGCCGGCAGTAAAAATCGGACTGAGAATACTAATGACCATGCCCAATACCAGAACATTGGATAAGGACCAGATAAGCACCAATAGCAAAACTGCAAACAGTAATACCCGGGTCTGGCTTCGAAAAAACTGCCAAGCCTCTTCTAACCAAAGCTTACCTGTGGCTGCAGGCACGACCCGGAAGCCTTGGGGGCTTTTATCAGATTTATTTGAGTGTTTATCATTCATGCTGGCACCTCGTATCCCTTGGCTGCAAATGATATCGCATCTTCACTCCAGATGGTCGCATTTTCAAGCGCATTTTCCAATTCAGCCGGGGAATCAATAACCGACCACATTTGCAGATGCTGCGATGTCATAAAACCCTCGCTTACTGATTGTTCCAGAAAATGAATTAAACCGTCGTAATACTGATTGGTATTGAGCAAAATAATCGGCCCTAAATACTGGCCCAGCCGTTTTAGGGTTAAGGCCTCAAATAGCTCTTCGAAGGTACCCGAACCACCGGGTAGAACAACCACCGCATCGCCCCGACCGAGCATTTTTTCTTTACGGATTCGCATGCTGGTCACCACCTCTTGGCTGGTAAGGTTAGTATGACCCTGTTCCAAGGCATCCAGAAAGTCCGGGATAACGCCATAAACACGCCCGCCTTGTTGCAAAGCGGCATCCGCCAACTTACCCATCAGACCAATACCACCCCCACCATAAACAATATCGCAGTCCATCTGAGCAATCACACCACCCAGCTCAGTGGCTGCCTGGTTATATACCGGTGCCAATGCGCTGGATGCCGAGGCATAAACGGTAATGCAATCAATTTTTTTCATACCCTTGTGCACCAAATACAATGACAATAGCGGACTAGTATATAATCAATAGACCCCGTTACTGGGATAAAGTGAGTCAACTTATTAAAGAAAGCGCTGAACTATGGGTAAGCAGGCGTCTAAGCTGCCACCCATCAAAGCTTCCATACTGCAACTACTGCCAACAAAGGCCTGATATTCATGAAAAATATTTTCCTGATTGTTTTAATCACCCTGTTTCTCGCCGCTTGTACATCTACTCCAGATTTGCGTAGCGACAGCGACCCTACTGCAGATTTCTCTCAATTTAAAACCTATGGGTTTTTTGATGAATATGCCACTGATGACAAAAAATACACTACCTTGGTAACCCAGTACTTTAAAGATGCATTGCGCCGGGAAATGAACCAACGCGGCTATGTGTATACCACCCAAAACCCTGATCTGCTGGTCAACTTCAACGCCAACCTAGCAGAAAAACTCAAAGTCACCAGCTCCCCCTCTTATGGCGTAGGAGTGGGCATGGGATACCCGGGCTACTACGGCTACCGCGGTGGCCATTATGGTACT
This sequence comes from Lysobacterales bacterium, assembly GCA_021648125.1. Lineage (GTDB taxonomy): Bacteria > Pseudomonadota > Gammaproteobacteria > Xanthomonadales > SZUA-36 > SZUA-51. The sequence continues at coordinate 64,452 of JAKITK010000007.1, read as the reverse complement.
TATGCCGGTTATAACTACAACACCACCAATGTAAGCCAGTACACAGAGGGTACGGTAAATATCGACTTGGTAGATGCCGCCAGAAAACAACTGGTTTGGGAAGGTGTGGCCGTTGGTCGGGTAAATGAGAAGAAATCTGCCGACTTAAAAAATGCGGTAGCGGGAGTAGTTGTCGCTATCATGGGACAATACCCGTATAAAGCTGGCAGCAGCGCTAAACTGTCGCCTGCCCAATAAACCAATCAACTAAGCAAGCGGACAAACTCAACCCATAACAGCTTGGCTGTTATGGGTTGTTGTTTCTAACATCATGCAAAAAAGCTCATTTAACCTGCAAACCATGCCTCTGACCTGGCTGATTATTGGCGCCAATGTCATTATTTTTTTGTTGCAAAGCAGCGAGACACAATTTTTTCTAGAAAAACATATGGCGCTCTGGTCGTTGGGCGCTCAGGAGGGCTACTACTCCAATGGTGGGGATTTCCCGCCATTCCAAATTTGGCAATTACTGACTTACGGTTTTTTACATGGCTCCACCACCCATCTATTTTTCAATATGTTCGCCTTATTTATGTTTGGTTTACCTCTGGAACAATATTGGGGTAGAAAGCGCTTCGCCACTTATTACTTTACCTGCCTTATCGGTGCCGGCTTAATTCAATTAGGGGTCACTTGGGCTAGTGAACCACCGGTGCTGACGCTGGGTGCATCTGGCGCTGTTTTCGGGCTGTTACTGGCCTATGGCGCCATGTGGCCACGCAACCGCATTATGTTACTGATTCCACCCATTCCAATACAAGCGCGCTGGTTTGTGATTCTTTATGGTGGCTTGCAGTTATTCCTTGGGTTTTCTTCCAGCGCGTCAAATGTAGCTTATTTTGCCCATCTGGGCGGTATGCTTTTTGGCGCTATCCTGCTCTGGCACTGGGGTTGGCGGCCGTTCCGAAAGTAGGCGATGAAAATAAACGCCCGAATGAATTCGAAACTATCAATAATCAAACGCTGAATCTTGCGGCAGGATCCTGACGATAAAATTGCATCAATTGTTGATACAGCTCACTCTCCTGACGCTTGAACCATAACGGCCTTTCAAAAAAGTGTTCGCTGATTACAGCGAAAAACTCCGCAGGATTGGTCGCCGCATAAGGATCTATCCACGGTTGGCGGCCCTGCTGTAATTGCCGTTTAAGTTTCTCATACCCAGCACCCAATGTATCAGTCCACTGTTGGCGCTGCATGGAGCTGTGTAAAGGCGGCATTCCATTGGCATTGGCGCCATTGAGCATATCCAGTTTGTGGGCAAACTCATGCAATACTACATTTGAACCCTCGCCATGAATAAGCGCGCCAGGCTGGGCATCTTCCCAAGACAATATTACCGGCCCCCGGCCCCAGGCTTCACCGCCGAGACTTTGCTCTCCCGAATGCACCAGGCCGTTTTCATCCACCCGTGGGCGACCGGTAACAAAGGCGCCTGGATAGACTATTACCTCATGCCAGCCCGCGAAATAATCGATGTTGAGATTAAGTATTAACAAGCTAGCCAGGGCGCTCATATGTAACTGCATGGGCCGATCTAAGACCATGCCAGCGGCTCCGGTAAAGGATTTTTCGTGTAGGAAAAGTATCGTCCGCTGGCGTAACCTTTCCGATTCTTCCTGGCTTAGCGATTCAAGCACCGGCGCACGCGCCAAGGTTCGAGCCCAAAGGGCATTATTGATAGGCTCCCCTTGAGTAATTTGCCGTTTTCGCCAGCGTTTGAAATTACCGAACATTTACTGCTCCAAAAAAAAGCATGCACTCGATGCATGCCTTTTAAGTTTTGCTGATAGAAATTAACCAATAACAAAAGTTACTTTCATTTGCACTCGATATTCTGTGATTTTTCCTTCTGCATCACAAATGACTTTCTGGCCTTCGATCCAAGCACCGCGGACATTATTTAATGACTTATGTGCTTTATCCAGACCTTTTTGCATCGCATCTTCAAAGCTTTTATCAGAATCAGCCATAATTTCAATTACTTTTGCTACAGACATACTTCACCTCTTATCAGTTGATAGGGACAAACAGCTTAAACGCATCTCCGGAAAATTGCCAATCGTTAGCGTGGACTCAACAGCCCGTCAGTGAAGTCAAAGGGGTTACCCACATATAAGTAAAGCGCGCTGTTACCAGTATCTGCCACGCCGAAGCCCAAATACAAGGGGCCGATCGGGGTATCAGCTCCCACAAAAATACTTCCAGAATAGATTAAATCATCAAACCCGATATCATCTTCTCGCAGCCAAGTATTACCGGCTTCAAGAGACACTCCGCCAAACGCAGAAATCTGTTTTATCCCAGCAAGGTAGCTATACCACGACAGGCTAGCAAAACCAATATAGTTACCCACCAACTGGTTGGTGGCCAAGCCAGATAACTGCCCAAGGCCACCCAACTCAAAGGCCCGTTCAACCGGTGCAGCATCATCAAAGGTATAGCCTGCATGCACCCGCCAGGCGAGAGTACCTTTACCCCATGACCTAGCTCCGACGCCGGAAAAGGCCACTTGGGTATAATCATCGCTAGAACCCAGGCGATTATCTGCCAGGCGTGAACCAAAGACCATACGGGTACCTGAGCGGGGGAAATAATAACTGTCTAAATCGTCATATACCATGCGGAATGTAAATTCTCCCAAATCAAACTTCTTCGGCGGATCTTCAAAAACCCCGCTGAGCACACCTATGCGACCACGGGCGCGTTCATAACCCAGTCTTATTTCTCCCATACTACCCAAGTTCACCCCGCCACCCAAATACAAACCGATGGTGCCTAACTCAAGTTCACCGACCTTTTGTTTGCCGCTGAAGAGGTTAACTTCCCGCTTTCCGTAGCCAACGATCGGGTTGAGAAAGTAGCGCCCGCTATAATCCAGTGGCTGATACAGGGCGGCGGATAAATTGGTTCTTTCGCCAAGAGACCCCGACACTCGCAGGCTACCGCCACGGTCATTTATATTCGACATTATATAAGCTGTCGACACGGTAAAATTACTGTCACTATTGCTATCATGCTCAAGCTGCAAGCCAAATTGCATATAGTTTTTCTTGGCCGGATTCTGGAATGTTATAATCTTTATCCCGGTTTCACCGGCATCATTTTTGGTATAGTCCCAATCTACAGTATCGAACAAATCCAAGCCGTAAAGCTTGTTAATATCCTCATTTAGCAAGGTAAGATTAAGTGGTTTTCCGGTGGTAATACTCAGCCGGTCACGAATTAGCTGATCATTTAAAGGAGAATTATTCTCCAGCTGAACAAATGCGATTATCGGAGCAGCCGACACCGTTTTCTTACGGTTGTGTTGATTACCTAAAGCTGCTATTTTTCGTGTGTTTTTCCATTTGGCCAGAGCGGTATTCGCTGCCGCATAACCTAAAGGGACACCCTCCAGCCCGATGGAGAATGAAGCGCTACTGATTTCACCCAAATCTGGACTTATTAACAGATCATCCGCAGACAGTGAGGCTATGGTCTTAGCTGTATTCCCCCAGGTGAGGAACGATGATATTTGCTCGGTTATAGCCAACACTGAAGTTATCGCTTCCTGTTCCAAAAGCTCTGTGCCCACACTCACAGCAATAACGATATCTCCACACAACTCGCGGGCAACGCTGGCGGGCACATTATTTGCCATACCACCATCCACGAGCAACTTACCATCAATGACTACCGGCTCAAACAAGCCGGGCACCGACATACTGGCACGCATGGCATCTGAAATGCTGCCCGTGCCGATCACATAGGCCTCGCCTGTGGCCAGATCGGTAGCAACGGCACGAAAAGGTAATGGAAAATCATCAAAATTTCGAACTGCCAGATTTTCCAGGTTTATCTTAGAAAGCACCTGGTTCAGATTTTGACCACTGAGTGCACCCAATGGCAGTCCCAACACTTTCCCGCCAACACCTAACTTCCCGGCATGCGCGATTTGTAGCTCTTGTTCCTTAACATGCATGGGCTTATTTTGTCTTTGAGTACCATCACTGAGGGCGAAACCCCAGTCCATTTCCCCAACGATTGCTTCAATTGCATCTGGCGTTTTGCCAGATGCATACAGGCCCCCGATAATCGCCCCCATTGAAGTACCCACTACACAATCGATAGGAATATTGTGTTCTTCAAGCGCCCTGAGAACACCAATATGGGAAATTCCCCGCGCACCACCGCCGCCAAGCGCGAGCCCTACTTTGAGGCGACCCTGCTTTTCCAGCGACTGTAGTCCTGATTGTTGAACACTTTGCGCAAGCACTGAAGAAAACATTAAAACCTGCAAGCCGGTGAACAAAAAAAGCTTTCTGCAGTTTAAGCATATGTTGTTTACATTCATCTCATCACACCCTGAAGCTAGCTGATATTTTACCTATGGCTTAGTTTATCGTATTCGCAAAAATAGAAAACAAAAACAGAAAAGCTGTATCTTTTAAGCATACATTCTAATCGAATACTTCAGAAAAACCCTGATTTACCATGCCATCTTTGAATTATACTAACACTACCCCAATCCCCAGATAGAAACACGGATGCTGCACAGGCTATTGAGTAGAAACAAAATGTATTGTTATATTTATCGATCAGAAAAAAAAACGGATACTTATCTTTACCTATCCACGCTATGGGAAGATGCCGACCTTCCAGAGGAGTTGCACGCCCTATTTACCCCGGCAACGCTGGCAATGGAGCTTGAGCTAGACCCCAGCCGCAGCTTGGTGAGAGAGGATATCAGCCAGGTTCTCGATAATTTAAGTAAGCAGGGTTACCATCTACAACTAGCACCATCACAGGAAGACCTGCGAAAGTGAATGTAAAGCCGCTTGTGCCCGGTCTGCTGCTGGCAGGCGGAATCACCGCGGTTGCTTTTGGGCTAACGCTGATTCCAGCCCTTCAAGCCCTAGGACTCAGCCCACTAGTGTTGGCGATTTTGCTAGGTATGATTTACGGAAATACTTTTTACCATAAACACCAGGGCCCGCTTGAATCCGGGCTTAAATTTTCTCAGGGTAAATTGCTACGACTCGGCGTAGCTATGTACGGTCTCAACATCAGTTTTTCTGCAATTGCCGAGCTGGGAATGGCCGTCGTCTGGTTGGATATTGCCGTAATTATCATGGTAATGTTGGTGGGTATGTTCATCGGTCGCAAAGTACTGGGACTGGATCGCGGGATGGCCGCCATGGTGACAATTGGCGCCGCTGTTTGCGGAGCCGCAGCCATACTGGCGGCGGCCCCGATAACTAAAACAAGTAGTCAACAGGTGGCAATGGCCGTAGCCACTGTGGTGCTGTTTGGCACTATCTCGATGTTTCTCTACCCCATAATTTACCCTCTGCTACCACTTTCCGGCGATGCAGCTTATGGCATATTCGCCGGCTCCACCATCCACGAGGTTGCCCAGGTGGTAGCCGCTGGTGTTGCGGTTAGCCCGGAAGCCGCTGATACCGGCGTTATTGTCAAACTGATTCGGGTTATGTTGCTGGCGCCGCTGTTAATTATTATGGGTATCTGGTTGCGGGACGCCCGCGAGGAAAAACAACCCCTATATATCCCCTGGTTTGTGGTTGCCTTTATTGGCGTTACCGCCATCAACACTTGGGTGGATATCCCGGCAAATCTGCATCAATTACTGGTCACTGCCGATTTGGTCTTTCTGTCTATGGCAATGGCGGCGCTGGGGGTTGATACTAATTTTCATAAACTCAGGGACCTGGGGGCGAAGCCGCTGATTCTTGCCCTGAGTCTGTTTGTTTTATTATTGGGTGGGGGTTTATTACTTAATTTATGGATAGTGCCCGGTTCTGCTATCGCTTAGCCTTATAGTAGGTCTTCTTCGAATTGTTCTCGTATAAAAAAACCGCATAAGCTCTAGCAGTTATGCGGTTTTATTGAAAAGCTTAACTTGTGCTAACGAGCCTCGGTGGCTACCGATACATTCTGAATACCCACAATATTAGCCCCATCAAGTACATTGACCATCGCCTCAGCATGGGCATCTGGGTGCATCGCCAGAATCATCAGGGCATCAGGTTTTTGGGCATGTTCGCGTTCTAGATTTGCGCGTACTGCATTCGGCTCCACAATTCTGCCACTAACCCGAATCACGCTGGTTGCATCAATTTTGACCACTATGGGCAGCTTATCCTTATCGACCTTCTGGTCTTTACTTTGCTCAGGACGCGCAAGATCGAGACCTTTTTCCTTTACAAAAGAAGTTGTTACAATAAAAAAAATCAACATAATAAAAACGATGTCGAGCATCGGGGTAATATTAATTTCAGCTTCATCGTCAGGGTGATGTCTGCGTTTCATTCAAAATCCTCTCAAAAACCTCTCAATCTGCCTATCCGGCCATTGAAATAACAGAACAGAACGGACTACCGCAATCTGAAAGGTTTGACCAGTTTCGCAGTATACCCCAATCCCCAGATAGAGGTGCGATATGATGTGTATGATATTGGTTTCACAGTGAAATAAAAAATATGAGTCGCACCCTTATATGTCCATGGATGGACGGTAGTAGGGCAATGCAGGAGCAATTGCCGAGGTTCGACGGTTGTTTTTTGTTTTACTGTGGAATCAAGAGCATGTGCAGCATCCGTGTTTCTATCTGGGGATTGGGGGTATATTCCGTACCAAATTTCTCTACGGTCAGAGCAAATAATGGCACTTTAAGGTATTATAGAACCACTAAAAATATGTGAATATCACTGTTTTACACTATAAATAAGACCTGAAAGGGCTGGAGTTACAATGAAATTAGTTTTTACTTACCCGGATGGAAAACAAATTAAAGCAGAAATAGTTCGCCGAGGTGATGAACAAAAACGCCGGGTACCGCGTGAAGGCGAAAGCTTGTTTTATAGCATTGGTGATGGCAATGATATTGAAGCACGCGTTAGCACTGTTCAATATCACTATAAACAAAAACAAGGTAGTTCGCACACAAAAAGCGAGATCATCGTGTTGTGTAATGTGGTGTAACAACACCCCGGGGGGTAGATTTCCACAGCACACTTTGACCTCCAGAATACTAGAATTATAGCTCTACTTAAATCGTACTACTCCCAATGAGGTCCCGGCCCATAGGCTGGGAAGATAAAAAAATCGGGACGGTATCTTTAGGCAAACATTTGGCTTAGCTACAGTCACTCAAAAATTTCACACAAAGAAAATTAGGGGTGGCTCTAGTTAACCAACACCTATACTTTTGGCACTATTGATCACAAGTAAAATACGGGATACTAGTGCTGTTCAATTTTCAGAGTCGCAATTTTGGACTCTATCAGACTCATGAGGGAGAAAGATAATGAATGATAAAACCTATACCGTATTTAATGCGATGACTGACATAGTAGCATCACCTGCCAAAGCTTTTGATCAGATCAAAGTACATACTCGTTGGCTCTGGTGGCCGTTATTAATAACCATACTGCTGTCAGCAGGCATGCTGTACTACTACTTTAACTGGGTGGATTTTTCCTGGTTTGTTGAAGAAACCATTCGCGGAATGCCGGCGGAATCACGCGCCGAAGCAGCTGAGGTTACCCGTAATTTCATGCAGCCGGGCTCGACTACATGGATGTCGGTGGGGGCTGTAGTTATTGGAACATTTGTAATCTATGCCATTATGGCGATATATTTTCATCTGGCAAATAAACTAACCAGCAGGGCGGAGCTTAGTTACGGACAATGGTTTTCGTTTTCAGTATGGGCGAATTTTGTGTCTATATTTGGCGCCCTTGCAGCGATAGTCTTTATCACGATGTCTGATACCAACCAGGTTTCTGCAGAAGCCCTACAGCTAACTTCACTTAATGCATTGTTTGTGCACGCTGAAGCTGGTGACAAGTGGTTTAGCATGGCCAGTTCGTTCAGCCTTATTACTGTTTGGACACTAGCCCTTATGGTCATCGGCTATACGCGCTGGACCGGAGCCTCTACGTTTAAATCCAGCATTATTGTGTTGCTACCTTGGGTGCTGATATATGGCATCTGGGCAATAACAGTATAGAGCTTGGTGATGAAAAAAATTATTATTTTTGGCGGCTTAGCCCTACTTTTGGTAGGGCTGCCACTCATCTCCAAGCTAACTGACACCCGTGAAGCCAAGCAGGTCAATATCACCAGTGTTGAGCTCAAATCACTAAAGAGTTCGATTCTGGCATCTGGAACTTTGACCTTCAGAGAGCAGGTGCAATTGCGCTCTGAAGTCATAGGTCAGGTGATTGAGTTGCATGTAGAAGAGGCAGATCAGGTAAGTAAAGGTCAGCTGGTGATCACGCTGGATCCTAAAAACTATCAAGCCCAGGTAGACCAAGCACAAGCACGGGTGCGAATATCCGCCATTGCGATTGAGCGACAACGCTTGTTAATAAGCAATCTGGCTGAACGCTTCGAGCGGCGTAAATCTCTATATAAAAGCAAGCTAGTTGGTGAAGACAGTTATCAGGCGCTGGAAAGCGAATTATCACTGTCACGGGTAGACCTTCGTTCTTTGCAGGAGTCGTTATTGCAAGCCCGGGCGGCACTTGACCAGTCTGAAGACCTATTAAGAAAAACTCTGATCAAGTCTCCAATAGACGGAATTGTAATTCAGAGCGAGATTAAAGTAGGCGAAACAGTGATTGCCGGCACCACCAATATTCCAGGATCCACACTAATGGTGATAGCTGACCCATCAGCGACTCTTACCGAGGTACAGGTAGACGAGGCTGATATTGCCCAAATCATTGAGGGTTTGGCTGCAGATATATATTCTGCGGCTTATCCCGACACCCCACTTTCGGGTGTGGTTGAGTCTATTGCAACGGTCGCCAGACGGGCACCAGGGCAGCAAAGCTTGTCATTTTTAGTCAAAATTCTTCTGGATGAACAAGACAGTCTTATTATCCGCCCCGGTATGAGTGTGCGGGCTGATATTTATACCCAAACCTCAGAGGAAACGATCTCCGTACCGATTCAGGCAGTCTTGTTCGAAGAAGGCACTGTTACTGATAAAAAAGATGAGGAGAAAGAAGATCAAGCCTATGTGTTTTTATTCCAGAAGGGTAAGGCGGTTCGCAAAAATGTAGAAGTTGGTCTTTCCAGCGACAGCGATCAGGAAATCACTAAAGGTTTGCGAAAAGGCCAGCGTATCGTTATTGGCCCTTACCGTACCCTGGTGAATCTGCGGGATGAGGAAGAAATTGAGATAATTGAAACCACAGACGATAAGGACGCTGAGGATACTGATGCTTCATTTACTGATGATAATGACTCAGAGCAATCTGATAACTCATCTGCTAATGACAGCGAAGCTGAAGTAGAGCAAGTGGCCGAGCTTGAAGATACCGTTGACGAAACTGAATTAGACCTCGACTACTAATGGCAACCACTTCCGCAGAACCCATAGTTATCCAACTAAGGGATATATACCGAACCTATATTATGGGCGACCAAGTGCTTAATGCACTGGATGGCGTTAGCCTAGATATAAAACAGAATGAATATGTCGCCGTAGTTGGCTCATCCGGTTCCGGAAAATCAACCCTAATGAATATTTTTGGTTGTCTGGACCGAGCCAGCAAAGGCAGTTATATCCTCAACGGCACCGATGTTGGTGATATGAGTGAGAATGAATTAGCCAAAGTTCGCAACCGTCAAATTGGTTTTGTATTTCAAAGTTTTAATTTACTGTCCCGGGCTACAGCCTTAAAAAATGTTATGCAACCGCTGGTGTATCGAGGCATTCCGCTGGCAGAGCGTAAAGAAATCGCCAGCCAGGCTTTAGAAAAAGTCGGGCTTGGCGACCGAATGGGGCATTTACCAAACGAGCTATCCGGAGGCCAGCGACAGCGCGTGGCAATTTCCAGAGCACTGGTAGGAAATCCGGATATTTTGCTGGCAGATGAGCCCACCGGTAACCTCGATAGCAAAACCAGCCGTGAAATCATGCGCCTAATTGATGAACTTCATGATCAAGGGCAAACCATCATTATGGTGACCCATGAAGCCGATATTGCCAAACACTGTAACCGGGTTATAAGTCTTGAAGACGGTAAAGTCTCCAGCGACACTAAACAGGTGAAAAGTCGATGAATACATTTCTGGAAAGCCTGCGCTCAGCACTGGAATCGATTCGTGCTCATGGCTTCAGATCCTTACTTACTTCGCTGGGTATTATTATCGGTGTAACTTCAGTTATCGCTGTGGTCTCCATTGTGCAAGGTATGTCAGAATCGATTAACGCGCAGTTTGCAGGCCTTGGTAGTAATTCCTTGACCGTTCGTTCACACACCCCGTTCAAACAGGCGATGCAGGGTAAATATTCAAAACTGCAAGATTCTGACATGCGCGCGATTGTGCGACAGGTTGATGGAATCTCCCATGTCACCCCAGTGTTATATGCTAACACCGGCAGCCGGGGAGGCATTAGTTACCGTGCGCAGTCCGCAACTTCTAATATCATGGGGATTGGCCCAAGTTACCTGAAAGTCAATGGTATTTATCCGCAATCAGGACGATTTTTCACCCGGGATGATGAAAACAGGCGACGCCTGGTCTGTGCTATTGGCGTAGACATCATCGAAAATCTAGAACTACCAAAAGACCCGATTGGCGAATTTTTCCTCATCGGTAACAACTGGTGCAAGATCATAGGAGTGATCGAAAAGCGCGGCGAAATATTAGGCTTTTCACAAGATAACTATGTCCTCCTACCTTATGCTACCGCAAGGCGCATCATAGGCAACACCCGTCGAGATCTGGATATTCAAGTGCAATTGCTGGTTGAAGATATGAACCGCATGGAAGAAGTTAAATCCAGAATTCGCCGGGTACTTCGCATACAACACAAGCTCAAAGCCGGCCAGCCCGATGACTTCAAAGTGCAAACAGCTGAGCAATTAACAGAATCCTTTAATGCAGTAATTAATACCGTGACAGCAGTATCGGCTGGTATTGTAGGTATTTCCCTGTTGGTTGGCGGCATTGGCATAATGAATATCATGCTGGTATCAGTGACCGAAAGAACCCGTGAAATTGGCATTCTAAAGGCTTTGGGAGCCACCCGTAACAATATCTTACTGCAGTTTCTAATCGAAGCTCTCTTACTATCTCTAATTGGCGGCCTGGTAGGTGTCGCCCTTGGCTACGGTGCAGGGGCCTTGGTGGCAGCTATGCTGCCCGGATTCCCGCCTGCATTCGTACCGCTGTGGGCAGTATTGTTAAGCTTTGGTTTTTGTGCAGCTGTAGGTGTTATTTTTGGAATAATACCAGCCGCTAAAGCGTCCCAGTTAGACCCGATTGATGCGCTGCGCTATGAGTAAAAACTACCGGTAATCATTAGGCTTATGAAAAAATATATTGTGGCGTTACCTATAATTTTATTTTTACTCTTCTGGGGAATAGCTTTTATTCCAAATGGGTTCACCATTATGAGCGAAGGTAATGATTTTTGGTATACCTCGCACACAAGTACTGCATTTATCTTTCTTGCAATATTTTTCTACCCGGCAACTTTTGTTTTTGAATTGGTGGTGGTGAAAAACTAGGAACTGGCTACTATTTAGTAGCTTTTTTATATTCTATTGCGCTATCTTTTTGTATAAGTAAGGGGTGGAAATACTTTGAAAGAGAAAATGAAGAAACATAATAAAAAAACCAATATGGACGGGTAAGTCCGTCATAATTTTTGTAGAAATACACAAATATTTCACCATTTCCGCCCGACAGTTATTTAGGCGCTGTGCATCCAAGATGAGGAATTACCGATGCTATTAACCCAGCCCTCAAATACCCGCCGCAGCGTACCGAATAGCTGGGTGTGAAAAATAACTAATCACACGTTGAGGTAACGCTTGAATTTTTCTCATATGACCCAGTACCTTCTTCTCAAGTTGAATTTGTGTGCGCGCAGGGGAGGAGGCGCGAATGCCTTGTTTTAAGTCGCAATTGAGGTACTCATCAGGGTTCATTTCTGGCGAATAAGAGGGCAGGTGAAAAACTTCAATATAATCGCTATTTTCATCCAGCCACGCTTTAACCATCTTCGCATGATGTACCCCTAAATTATCTAAAATTAGGAATACCTTATGGGAAGAGTCTTTGATCAATCGCTTCATAAAACGAATCAGAACTTGGCTTGTCATGGTTTCTCGATACATCATAAAGCGTAACTTGCCTTGGTTATTTACGGCAGAAATTAAGTTGGTTCCTAACCGCTTCGACTGTATTTTAATCGTTGGGGTTTGGTCTTTGGGTGCATATCCACGAACATGCTGGCATTGGTTGCTAACCCCGGTTTCATCACCCCAAAATATCTCGGCTTGGTGACAAATGGCGCGCTTTTTGATCTCGGGGTAGGTTTGTGTGAGCCATTCTTGGGTCGCTGTATCTGACCGCTCATAAGCACGTTTCGCTGCCTTCTGTGGTGTATAGCCCCAACGTTTCATATATCGGCTAATCAATCTTTGTGACAGCTTGATTCTCCACTGATCCTGGATCAATGCAGGTATCGCTGTACTACTCCATAAGGCAAAAGGTAACTGCATTTGATCTGGGCAATTGCCTGTTATGATCTTCTTTAGTCGTTTCTCCTGAGCGGCGGTTAATCTGCGTCCATCACCTGTTTTTCGCCCCCGCTGACCGATCTTTAAGGCTTCAATTCCACCTTTGTTATAAAGCGCTATCCAGGAACCGAGCGTCGAAGGATGGATGCCGACTATTCGAGAAATAGCTTGCCGACTCATGCCTTCAAAATGCAGGCGAATCGCCTGTTCTCGGTTATGTTGCTGTACTTCCGTACTGTGTTTTCTGGCATCTGTTTTTTGCATGCCCTATTATCAATCTACCGCCTATTTGAAGTCTAGGTTAATATTGGCAAAACTGGACGAGGCTGGCTTTGGTAAAGACGAATTGAATACTCTGAAAAAATTAATTGATGCAGAAAAAAATGATCTATACGATGTCTTGGAGTATGTTTTTAATAGTGACATAAAGCCAATCACCAGAGAAGAAAGAGTAAGCAGAGCAAAGGCGACGATATTGGCTTTTTTAAATAAAAGACAGCAGGAGTTTATAGAGTTTGTCTTGAATAAATACATTGAATCGGGTGTGGAAGAGCTTGCTCAAGAAAAATCACCCGTATTGCTTACCAACAAATATCACTCACTTGAAGATGCAAAGGAAATATTAGGCGAAGCAGCAGAAATCAGTTCTTTACTCATTGAGTTCCAACAGCATTTGTACTCACAAAAGGTAGCGTAAGTGCATAAAAAATGGCTAATAAAAGCATCGGGGGCAGCTTTTAATCCAGTATCAGTGGCCTTTCGGAAAAAGCCGTTAATTGGCAAGACTCGAAACCATACAGATATCGTATTAAACTGCAAATTCGTTCAGCGCGAAACTTTTTTTACGCTCATCATTTCGACCCCGTTCTATTTGTTAGGAGCTGCAGAGTCAAGCTCGGCATGACAGGGTTCTTTGTTAGCGATCTTTGCGGCTTGGCGAGAGAAAAATAAATCCTAATTCTAACTAGCGCAAAGCTGAATACCGGCAGAGCAGTTCAGCTTTGCCAGGTTGCCAGCTCTGCTCATCCGGATGGCGCTGCAGCCAGGCCAAATCCCCGGGTCGCATTCTTTGATGGTGTCTTTGTTGGTTGGCATCATCTTCGGCGAGGTAGTGCAGGCTGAATTCAATTCCCGGGTTATGTCCGACCACAAGAGTCACCCCGGCCTCGGATTCCGCATCTGCCAGTGACAGAATTTCACCGGTAGTGGCACCGTAAAGTGATTCCAGTTCTTTAACTACAGTATTCGGGTGACGATTTCGCCAAGGCTCAATGGTTTGCAAGGTACGCTTGGCAGCAGACACCAGCACGACATCGGGTTCTACGCCGGCTTGTTCCAGCCAGTCGGCAATGGCCTCGGCTTGTTCAAAGCCGAACGATTTTAACGGGCGATCATAGTCCCGCATGGGTTGCTTAGGGTGTGCAGCTTTGGCATGCCTTAATAGTATTAGTTGTTTATTCATCTGCTATATTGCCTCCGGTTAAAATAAGCCCGACCTTACGGCCGGAAAATACTTCAGGGTATTCATCGATTGCAGCCAGTACAGTAGCAGATGAAGGTTCTATAGCTTGACCCAGGTGAACTGTGGCTAGCGCTCTGGCTGCTTTTATCCCAGCTTCTGTAACCCGAAGAACATCGGTAATACCGGCCTGAATAATGGGGAAAGTTAGCTTGCCGACCAGAGCCCGCAAACCATCGGCGACCGTATCCGGGTAATGTTTTTTCACTCGCTGACCCTGCTGTAAAGATCGCCAGCAATCGTCTGCCTGTTTAGGCTCAGCACCTATCACTAGCGGTGTTTTAGTTTGAGCTTGTTGCATCAGGTTCCTGGCAAGAATAGTTCCTGCGGCTAATCCCCCGCCGCCCACGGGGATCAATAACATGTCCAGGTTTTCCACCTGATTTAGTATTTCCAGCGCCCAGGTTCCCTGTCCTGCAATTACCAGCGGATGGTCATAAGGTGGAATTGCGATTAAACCCTTTTCCACCAGCGCCTGCAATCCCGCTTCACGGGCGGTCTGGGTGGGCTCACATAAATGTATGTTTGCACCCTCAGCTCGCATGGCCTCCAGTTTACTGGTAACTGCATTATGCGGTACTACGATATCTGCAGATAAACCGTTTAGTCGGGCTGCTCTTGCCAAAGCTCTGCCGTGATTTCCGGAAGAATGGGTACATACTCCTGAGTTCACGCTGGTGTTAAGCTGAGCGGATTCCAGCATCCCCAGAATCGCATTGCTGGCGCCGCGATATTTAAACGAGCCGGTTGGTTGCAGATTTTCACACTGAATAAACAACTGGCAATCAAATATTTGGTCCAGTGGTGTGTTTTGTAAAAGCGGGACTGTGGAAATAACCTGAGACAGCCGTTTTTGAGCCGCAAGCAACAATGCTTGAGTAATTTCTTGAATAGAATCTCGGCGCGCATCAGTCATCGGTTTATAATACCCTCCTTTCCCACAGTCAGTGAGTTTTTAATGCAGCAGTCACATACAGAATCCCAGCCTAATATTATCTACCGCAAAGACTATACCCAGCCGAATTTTTGGGTAAAACATGTTGATCTGGATTTTGATATTGATTTCCACCAGACCCGGGTACTCTCGCGCTTGCAGTTTGAAAAAAACTCGCTGGTTGAGGGTGATACTCTGATATTAGATGGCAAACAACTGGAAACAATAGCCATCCGAGTTGATGGTCGTTTGTTGGCTAAGGAGGACTACACAATAGTAGGCGAGCAGTTGCGTATTGCCAATCTACCGGAACATTTTTTGCTGGAAACTGAAGTTATTATTAATCCTGCAGCTAATACCGCCCTTGAAGGGCTGTACCAATCCAGTGATTTCCTGTTAACCCAATGTGAGGCCGAGGGGTTCCGCAAAATCACCTGGTATCCAGATCGTCCGGATGTGATGGCAACTTTTCATGTTTCCATCAGCGCGGACAAAGCTAAGTTTCCGGTGCTGCTGTCCAATGGTAATCCGCTGGCAACAGAAGATCTGGCTGATGGTCGCCATCGGGTTGTTTGGCAAGATCCACACCCCAAGCCCGCTTACCTGTTTGCGCTAGTCGCTGGCGAGCTAGACTATATTCAGGATTATTTCACTACTGCCAGCGGTCGTAAAGTAAGCCTGCGGGTGTATGTGGAGAAGGAAAATATCGAGAAATGTGATCACGCCATGCAGTCACTGGTCAAATCCATGCAATGGGACGAGCAGACTTACGGTCTGGAATATGATCTCGATCACTACAATATCGTCGCCACTAATGATTTCAATATGGGTGCGATGGAAAACAAAGGTCTGAATGTTTTCAATACAAAATATGTGTTGGCAATACCGGAGACGGCTACAGATTTCGATTTTCAGGGGGTTGAAGGCGTAATTGCACATGAATATTTTCATAATTGGACGGGTAATCGGGTCACCTGCCAGGACTGGTTTCAGCTGACATTAAAAGAGGGTTTGACGGTTTATCGTGATCAGGAGTTTTCTTCCGATATGCAATCCCGTTCGGTAAAGCTAATAGAAGAGGTCCGCGGCCTACGCGCGCTGCAATACCCGGAAGATGCAGGCCCAATGGCACATCCAATCCGTCCTGATCAATATATCGAAATCAATAATTTTTATACCAAGACGGTCTATGAGAAAGGTGCGCAAATTATTCGCATGTATGAAACCTTGCTCGGTAAAGCGGGTTTTCGCCGGGGTATGGATCTGTATTTTGAACGCCATGATGGCGCGGCGGTAAGTTGTGATGATTTTCTTGCGGCGATGAGTGATGCCAATAATTACGATCTGAAATTGTTCTCTCGCTGGTATTCCCAGTCCGGTACACCGGAGATTACGGCCACTGGTTTGTACCACGCGGATAAGCGTGAGTATCGACTCACTCTGAGCCAGACAACACCGACCACCGCCGATCAGGCACAAAAGCAGGCACTACTTATTCCGGTTCGAATGGGTCTGCTGGCAGCCTCCGGTGAGACAATGGATTTGCGTTTCAACGCTCATGAAGCAGTCACCAAAGAAGCTTTGTTGTTACTGGATTGTGCCGAAAAAACTTTTGTGTTTACCCATGTTGATGAAGTCCCTGTACCCTCATTACTGCGAGGATTTTCAGCTCCAGTAAAGCTGAAATATGACTACACTACAGCCGATTTGGCATTGTTAATGGCACATGACAGCGATGATTTTGTGCGTTGGGAATCTTCAGTGCGGCTCGCGTTAAAGGTGATTAATCAGCAAATTAAAACTCCATCGCAATCTGTTGATACAGCGCTTATTAATGCTTTTTCTGCATTGCTAGAGAATCCAGGACTTGATCCGGCATTGGTAGCTGAAGCATTGACCTTGCCGGGCGAAGATTATATAGCCGAGCAGATGGAAACGGTGGATGTGGATGCCATTCATGCCGCACGCTGTAGCGTAATGACACAGCTAGGCCTAGCGCTTGCAGATGATTTTCGTGCGCGTTACGCGGCATTAAATGATGCAGCGATTTATTCAAAAGATGCTGCCGCAATTGGTCGCCGAGCCTTAAAAAATCGTTGCTTGGCGTACTTATCTGCAGCCGGTGAGCTTGCGCTTGTCGAAGCCCAACTGGCTGCTGCGGATAATATGACGGACACCATGGCAGCGCTTACCCTGCTGGTCCACTCCCAAGCTGAACCCGCCGCCGTTACGTTGGCAAAGTTTGCCGCCCGCTGGCAGTCGGAGGCGCTGGTAATGGACAAGTGGTTTGCCCTTCAGGCGACTACTGCTTCAGCCGACACGGCAGATGTGGTTACAGAGTTATTACAACACCCGGCATTTTCATTGAATAACCCGAACAAGGTGCGCGCCTTGCTGGCGAGTTTTGCAATGGCCAATCCGGTGGGTTTTCACAGTGCTGATGGGCGGGGATACCGCTTGTTTGCCGATCAGGTGATCAAACTCAATATTATCAACCCGCAGATTGCAGCACGTATGGCAGCAGCCTTTAACCGTTGGAAACGTTTTGATTCCGGTCGTCAGACTTTAATGAAAGCCGAGCTTCAAAGGATAGCCGCAGTTAAAGGTTTATCCCCGGATGTTTACGAAATCGTCAGCAAAGCACTGGCCTGAGTTTTATCAGGGGTAGTGCCGGGAAAAGTAACAAATGCTCTTGCAGAGGCGTAAAGATCGTAGAGGAAAAACCCAAGAAAAAACAAGGTGTCCTCGCAGGGGCGCAAAGATCGCAGAGAAAGAGTAATAACTATTAAAATTTTTGGGTCGATGGATTGGTTCTTTCGAATTTATTATCTTTTGATCTTCTTGGCGATCTTTGCGCCTCTGCGAGAGAATAATTTTTATCAAATAAAACAGCTATTCTAAGCAAACCGTTTTGTTGCTGACGGGGTTTTGAGTTATTTCTGGTTCAGTGCTTTTACTAGTAATTCGCGAGCCAGAGTAGCATCTGCCCGATTCGGGAATTTCGCAACAATTCGTGTATCGCCACCAAAGCCAATATTAAATTGCACCCCTTCGTTGTCATCGGCTGCAAATAACGCCGTCACAAACTGAATTTTATCAATAACCAGAGTATAGCCTTGTAAATTGTAAGTTTTATTACTCATGCTTTTATCCTTCGTGGGCTAATCGGTAGATGGTGTGGGTACAGGGCGGTGACGGTTTCCGCACAGAGCCGTTAATACAGAGCCGAAAATGACCATGAAAGTTCCCATCCAGCCGAGGAAATCAATTTTTTCTGCGCCCATCAGTTGCGGCCAGTAGTGATGAATTATGGCTGCTGTTAAAATAGTGCCCAGCGGTGTTAACGAGACAATGGCACTGACTCTCGAGGCCTCCCAATGGTTCATCGCTTCCGCAAATGCACCGTAGGCTACCAAAGTATTCAGCGCACAAAACCCTACCACCCACCAATGCAGGCTGTCGAGCGTGAGTAATGTTGCTGGTTCACTGACTGGCAGTAGCACTATAGTGGCAAAAATATACATAAATGTCATTGCTGATACTGAGGATAAATCTCGCAGCAGTTGTTTTTGCGCAAGCGCGTACACCGACCAGACAATGGCTGCGCCGACAATAAGTAAAATACCGGTTTGATAGCTGGAAATGTTATCAGCCATTACTTTTAGTTGGTCACTAAAAAACAGCAGCAGGCCGGAAAGTAGCGTAAAAAACCCTAACCACTGCCAACGATTATAGTGCTCGTGAAACAGCATGATGCCGCCCATTGCCAGCAGGGCGGGGGCTAGTTGGATGATGACCTGGGCATTAGCCGGGGTGGTTTTCTCCAAGCCGATAAGATACAGCACATAGTTGCCAATCAGCATAACCGATGCCAAAATCAACAAACCCCAAGAGGATTTTTTAAGCTTAAGTAATTCGCTACG
The DNA here is from genome assembly GCA_021648125.1 of Lysobacterales bacterium. Classification (GTDB taxonomy): domain Bacteria; phylum Pseudomonadota; class Gammaproteobacteria; order Xanthomonadales; family SZUA-36; genus SZUA-51. The sequence continues at coordinate 45,486 of JAKITK010000007.1, read as the reverse complement.
ATATTTTTTTCTGGAGAGTAAAAATATAACTGAAATTAGGCTGGCGATCAGAAAACGCACCCAGGTAAGAGTAATTGGGTCGAGGACTTCGAGCGCAACCTTTAAGGCAGGAGCCAGCGTCGACCAGGCCACCATTGTGGTTGAAGCCAGTATCAGTCCTAGTTTCCAGTTGCCTGTGGTGGTGTGTCTGCTCATGTGTGCTTCGTTCAGCCGGGATTCAAGATAGCTGTGTATAGTAACCTACAAGATAAGCTAATACGGTGGCCCAGATAATGAAAAAACGATTATTTATTTTGATTATTGCAAGTCTTTTGCTTAGTGGTTGTGCGGCGCAGTCATACTCTGCTGCTGGCAGCGGCGTATATCTGGGTAACGCGACTTACTCGCAGTCTAGCCTAAGCATCTCTAGTGGTTACTCCAGAACAGGCGGCTGGTATGGTTATCCATGGTTTTCAGCGGCTTATCAGCGGCCGACACATTTTGGCTTGTGGCCTGGGTACATCACAGCAGGCTATGGTTTCGGTGGCGGTTATTACGGCGGTTTTAGCGGAAATTGGGGTTATTTCTATCCATCCCCCTACTATGCGTATTCCGGTTGGGGTTACAACCCATACTACGGCTATCGGTATCGAGGTTATCGCCCGTACCGCGGGCATGGTCCCTATCGTCATATACATAATCCACATGCCGGCTATGCACATGCACCCTATAGAAATAACCGCGGACCTCACCACAGCGGTGAGCGGCATGGTAACTATGGTGGATCTGAGTATGACCGGGGTGACCACAACCGGCACCCGGGTAACGGCCAACGGCCACATCCACGGGAATCGACCCATCCTGTGAGGCATCAACCAGTCAGGCATCAACCAGTTCGTGTGGTCAGGATGCCTGCGCATAACCCTGAACCTGGCCAATCAGCCATACGCACTGGGCGCGCGGCTGCAAGTGTGCGTTCCCGTTCCGGGAATTCCAACTGGAAGCCTGGGCAGCAGCCTCCGCGAGAGCGGCTCCATCAGGCGACTGCGAAATATAGTAAGTCAAGTTTTCGTCCTGTAAAAGTTGTGCACAAGCCAGCCAGGGTAGTCGAAGCAGGCGTGGGATACACTCCTCCCCCGCGCCCGTATTCGGCGCAACGCTCAGCTAGTGGTCCTAGCCGGCATAAAGGCGGTAGCCCACCACCACGGCAACAGTTGCATTCCGGTAGCGCCAAAGCACCGTCTCAGCAGCCCATGGCTCAAACAGCCCCGGTAAAACAAACAGTAACGAAACAACATGTTAGGTCGAAGTCTGTTGTAAAAAAATCGAAAAAATCGAAAAAGCCGGAACACAAAGCAGGTAAGTCACATAAGAGCTACTCTGGCAAATCGCATAAAAAATCGGGACACACATCAGGCAGGTCACATAAGAGTTATTCTAGAAAGCCGCATTAAAAAAGAGCGGAAATCTAAAGGCAAGTAACCTTGTTCATGCGCTACTTGCAGTAGAAGACTCAGAGTAGGCTTTATAAATCGCTGAAAATTAAGTAGAATGATCTGTTCTAAATCGAATTTGGAAATATGATTCTTTTGCTGCTGGGTGTGTTTGTGTTATTTTGAGGCTCAAGCTTATCCTGCATCAACAGAATCGGTTTCTTTAGCTTGTTCAGGATACTTGTTTTGTCAGAAATTAAGCCTAGCCAAAGACACTACGATGTCATCGTTATTGGTGGCGGTCACGCCGGTACCGAGGCGGCACTTGCGGCTGCCCGTAGTGGTGCGGCAACGCTATTGCTGACGCACAACATCGAGACCATTGGCCAGATGAGCTGCAATCCGGCAATCGGGGGCATTGGTAAAGGTCATCTGGTGCGCGAAGTTGATGCGCTGGGCGGAGTGATGGCACAAGCTGCCGACGACGCCGGCATCCAGTTTCGAACACTGAATGCCAGTAAGGGGCCGGCAGTTCGTGCCACCCGGGCACAGTGTGACCGAAATCTGTACAAAGCATTTATCCGAGAAAAAATAGAGTTTCAAGTCAATTTGCAAATCTTCCAGGCGGGTGTAGATGATCTGATTGTGGATAGCGACAGGGTGACTGGCTGTATAACCGATACCGGCCTGCAATTTATGGCAGCCACGGTTGTGCTCACAGTAGGCACCTTCCTTGGTGGCGTAATTCATATTGGTGATAAGCAGCAAGGTGGCGGTCGCGCCGGTGATCAACCATCAAATGCACTTGCCAAACGCCTCAGGGCTCTGCCTTTTAGTGTAGGTAGACTAAAAACTGGAACCCCCCCGCGAATTGATGGCCGCAGTGTCGATTTCAGTGTGCTGGAAGAACAACCGGGCGATCAACCCATGCCGGTGATGTCTTATCTGGGGCAAGTATCTGACCATCCGCAGCAGCGCTGTTGTTGGATTGCCCATACAAATGCACAAACCCATGAAATTATCCGCCAGTCACTGCACCTTTCAGCGATACATGGCGGTAATATAGAAGGCAGCGGGCCGCGCTATTGTCCTTCAATTGAAGATAAAATTACACGATTTGCAGATAAAAGCTCCCATCAGGTTTTTGTCGAGCCGGAAGGGCTGAATACCACAGAGTTATATCCCAATGGTTTATCGACCTCATTGCCATTTGCAGTACAAGAGGCTTTTATCCGTACTATGCGGGGCTTTGAGAATGCGCATTTAAGTCGTCCCGGCTATGCTATCGAATACGATTATTTTGACCCGCGGGGTTTGCAGCTAAGTCTCGAAACCCGTTTTGTAGAGGGACTGTTTTTTGCTGGTCAAATTAACGGTACCACCGGTTATGAAGAAGCTGCAGCTCAGGGTCTGATTGCGGGTTTGAATGCCGCCCGCAAAGCCGCCGGACAAACAGTTTGGAGCCCGCGGCGTGACCAAGCTTATATGGGGGTTTTAATCGATGACCTAATAAGCCAAGGGACTAAAGAGCCTTACCGGATGTTTACCTCGCGTGCAGAGTACCGACTCACACTGCGGGAAGACAATGCCGATTTACGCTTAACCGAGCACGGGCGAGAGTTGGGTCTGGTAGATGACCGCCGCTGGGCAGCATTTACTGAAAAACGGAGTGCAGTTGAAGCTGAACAGCAGCGACTGGCTGCTATCTGGATAACGCCTGAAAATTCGGCTGGGAAAGATTTGCAATCCTTGCATGGCATCAAGTTGTCAAAAGAAGTGCGCGCCTTGGATTTAATGAAAAGGCCAGAGATTAATTATGCCAAACTGATTAAAATCCCGGCGATTAGTCCAAGTGTAGATGACCCTAAAGTGGCTGAGCAGGTAGAGATTCAGGTTAAATATGCAGGTTATCTGAATCGCCAACAGCAGGAAGTCAGTCGGAATCGGCGCATGGAGAGTCAAAATATCCCGCCGGGTTTTGAGTATTCGAGTGTCAACGGCTTGTCTGCCGAGGTGGAAGAAAAGCTCACAGCCCAACGCCCGCAAACAATTGGTCAAGCCGGTCGTATCCCTGGCGTGACACCGGCTTCAATCTCCTTGCTTTTGGTGTACCTCAAACGTTATGCCAATGACCGTAACGCAGCCTGAGTAACTGGGTATTTAAGCCACTCATTTTAGCGTACGCACTTGATTAAAATTAAACTTCACATTAACACTTTGTTTACGCTCTAACTGGCAATATAGCTACATCAGGGTATCAGCAAGTGTATTGAAGCACTCTGTGATTAAGTCACACTTGCCCCACACCTCCCTTAATATGATGCCCTGAAATTCCACCCCCTGGTTTTCCCTGACCAGGGGTTTTTTTTGCCTTGTTGGGCACTTGATAGGGTTGGTTTGTGGTTTCTGGCTGGTTTTGGATTCAGTTGTCGCACGGCTTCCCTCAACCCATAGCTGAAGCTATGGGTCTCAGTCCAGCAGCACGACAACTGAACCCAGTCCGGCGCCACAATTCCACAACCCAACCCTATCAAGCCCCCCGGGCTGTAGGTAGATCGCGGGCGCATGGATGCGCAAGAGCGATCCCTCCACGCTAGGAAGAAGAAAGTGCTGGTTCTGGATTTATCTGTCACACGGCTTCCCTCAGCCCATAGCTGAAGCTATGAATCGCAGTCCAGCAGCACAGCAGTTGAACCCAGTCCGGCGCCATAAATCCACAACCCGACCCCATCAAGCGCCCGGGGCTAGAGCAAAACCGCCGTCAACTAACAAAACTGTAGGCACAGGGTTTAGTTCCGATTCTGGCTAGAGTTCGCATCGTTTCGGGGTATAGTTTCATTACCCAATAGAGTGCGAAAAAATAATGCTAAACTTGGAAGTCTGCCAAAGAGCCCGATTATCTCGCGATGCCCGCTTTGATGGCAAATTTTTTACGGCTGTTAAAACCACCAAAATTTATTGTCGTTCTATTTGTCCAGCTACAACCCCTCGAGAAGAAAATGTCCGTTACTTTGTTTCTGCAATACAGTCTGCTGCTGCCGGTTACAGGCCCTGTCTGCGCTGTCGACCAGATAGTGCCCCAGGATCTCCGGCATGGAATGGTGTAAGTACAACGCTGGAAAGAGCCATTCGGTTAATCAATGAAGGCTCTCTACAAGACAGCTCTTTGAAACAACTGTGCGAACGGCTAGGCGTTAGTGACCGATACCTACGCCAGCTGTTCAACAAGCATCTGGGCGTTTCACCGAAAACCTATGCGCTTTACCAACAATGTTTATTCGCCAAACAGTTACTCCACCAGACAAAACTACCGATAACTCAAGTTGCCTTCGCCAGTGGCTTTAACAGCGTGCGCCGGTTTAATGATTATTTTCAATCACAACTGAATTTAAGCCCATCGCAGGTACGCAAATCCAGAGCAGTCACAACTGAGGCATTGCAATTACAACTTTACTACCGACCTCCCTATGACTGGCAGCACCTGCAAAACTTTTTAAGTAAAAGAGCCATACCTGGGCTTGAGTATTGTAATGAAAATAGCTATGCACGGACATTTCAATGGTTGGACACCAGCGGCTATTTCAGGGTTGAACACATTGCTGCGAAAAACAGGTTTTTACTTACTATTGAATTAAACGACATAAGCCATTTAAAAGCCATTGTCAGTAATATACGCCGTATTTTGGACTTAGATGTCGATACCCAGATGGTTGAACAAGACTTGCAAGCTTATATTGCACTTCGACCAGGGCTGCGTTTACCGGGAATATGGAGTATGTTTGAAGCGGGTATTAGAGCCATTCTTGGGCAACAAATTTCTGTTACAGCAGCGGGTAACTTGCTCGCAATTTTAGTTGCAACTCTGGGGCAAGCAGCAGGCGAAAGGTATTTATTTCCAACCCCGCAATCCATTCTCAATAGTAAACTTGAGTTTCTAAAAATACCCGCATCGCGCAAGCAAACGCTGCGTTCACTCGCACAGCATTACCTCAGCCATAACAAGCCAGATAATCCACAGCCTTGGTTGGAATTAAAAGGCATAGGAGCATGGACTGTAGATTATGCACGCCTTCGGGGGCTTAGCCATCCCGACATATATCTTGCTGGTGATCTTGGGGTGAAAAAAGCCGTGACAAAGACGGGAAATAACTTCAAACCAGAACTAGCCTCGCCTTGGCGAAGTTATTTAACCCTACAGCTATGGAGTCAGCTTTGATGCATATAACAATTTAACTGCTAATGCCCAGCAGTAACCCAACAAACAATTTTAATTATTTTCATACCTAATGAGGTTTTTATGAACAAGTTAGCAAGTTTCAAACAAATGCACGCACAAGACGAGCCACTCTTCCTACCTAATGCTTGGGACATACTCTCGGCAATAATTATGCAGCAAAGCGGTTTTAAAGCAATTGGAACAACCAGCTGGGGAATTGCTAATTCTCTGGGTTACCAGGATGGAGAAAGAATCCAGTTTGCTGAGTTATTAACGATTGTTAATAACATAGTCTCAGCCGTTGAAATTCCAGTAACCGTCGATGTTGAATCTGGTTACTCTGAAGATATGACCATAGTAGCTAGTAATATTTTACAGTTGGCTGAAATGGGGGTTGTCGGTATTAATATAGAGGACTCCCTGAAAGGTAAGCCTGGCTTGAGGGATAAAAAGGCACAATGCGAGCAAATTGAGATTATAAGGAATATATTAAATAAAAATGGCTATCAGGACTTCTTCATTAATGCTAGAACAGATACCTATTTACAGCTAAAAAATCCCTTAGCGGAGACGCTTGAAAGAGCGGTTGATTATGTTGGCAGCGGAGCCGATGGTATATTTGTTCCAGGCTTAAGCCAGGCTGAGGAAATTAAGCAACTCACAGCCACAATTAAGGCTCCATTGAATATCATGTCGCTACCAAACCTAGTAGATACCAAGGGGCTAAAGGAGCTGGGCGTGAGACGCTTTAGCCTAGGCAGCTCTTTTTCTGATGCAACAGTGGCATTTATTGAAGAAAATACACGCATACTACTAGCACAGCGGAATACCGAAAAACTATATGCTGGCAGTAAAATTGCCACCTCGTTTAGATAAGCCATGTCGTTCTTATACATATTCTCTGACTGACTTGAAGGGTATGGGAGTGCAAATTTTTGGTATGGGTGTAGAGGCAAAGTTCACTGGGGAGCTTTGCTTTCCTGGCAGGCTGGGCATAAAAATGCCCACACACAAATAACTGACCGCTATGGAGCCTGTGAGCGTGAAAGGACTCAGTGAGTTGCCTCGCCCTTTTCAAATATCATCCCGGCTTTTGGGTCATTGAATACAGCAAGATCCAGCTCTTTCTCGGATTTGGCCACAATGGTAGTCACAGTAGCATCGCCAGTGATATTGACAGCGGTACGAGTCATATCAAGCAGTCGGTCAACACCTAATATTAGCGCTATGCCCTCAGCCGGTAGGCCGACATTGGCAAGCACGCCGGCGAGAACTACCAGGCCCACACCGGGTACGCCAGCGGTGCCAATAGAGGCCATGATAATCATGACTACTATCATCAGGTATTGAGAAAGCGAGAGATCAATACCGTAAAACTGGGCAATAAAACCAGTGGCAATACCCTGCATGATGGCAGTACCATCCATGTTGATAGTCGCACCCATAGGGATGGTGAAAGACGACACCCGGTTATTAACGCCGATGCGTTTTTCCACAGTTTCCATGGTTACCGGAATGGTGGCATTTGATGATGCGGTAGAGAAAGCGAACATCATGGCTGGGCGCATTTTCTTGAGGAAGGTAATCGGGTTGAGACCCGCAAACAACGATAACATCGTAGGGTATACGATCAGGCCGTGAATCAGCAATACGGATATTACCAGCACAATGTATTTTGCAACCTTAGCAAACTGGACAAAATCAAGGCTCGCACCGAGCATCAAAATCAGAGCGAAAACGCCTAAAGGGGCTACCTTCATTACCAAGGTCACAAGCTTCATAATAACGACATTCAGATCGGAGAAGAAACTGGTCATGCGGGCACCTTCTTTGCCACTGAGAGTGATAGCGATACCTAGCATAATTGCAAAAACGATAATCGGTAGCATGTCGCCATTAGCCATGGCACTGACCGGGTTGGTGGGCACAATATCAATTAGGACCTGAACAAAAGTTTTATTGGAGGCGATTTCTTTAAGCGCCGCCGCCGCCGGCTCTGCGCCAATGCCGGGCTTAAAGATAACAGCAGCAAGCAATGCAAGGCAAACGGCAATCCCTGTAGTTAATAAGTACAGGCTAATGGTTTTAATGCCGATACGGCCCAGTGTAGTCGGGTCAGCTAGTGCAGAGGTCCCGGTAACAAGGGACACAAATACCAGTGGTACAACCAGCATTTTCAGCAGGCTGATAAAAATTGTTCCGATAACTAAAAATACTCCACCAGTGAGCCAAGTATTCACCCAGTCTGGGCTACCAAGGCGATATTGGAGAAACAGGCCGATCAAAAGACCGGAAATCATAGCAAGAAAAATTTTAGCGCTGAGGCTCAAGTTACCGTATGACATAATGTTCCCTATGATTATCTATGTAATTATCGTTATTTTTATGGATTAATATGGCTATTAAGCACTATAACCACCAATGATGCGATAGAATTTACACCTTTAATGGACAAATGCCAAATTGTATTGCAATAATCTGCAAATAATTTTAGGCAATCAGAAGCGATATTCGAAATGAGCCAGCATTCAAATTCAGATAATAACCCGAAAACCAGTCACTTTATCCGCAATATTGTTATTGCAGATATCGATTCGGGCAAGCACAAAAGCATTAAAACCCGCTTTCCGCCTGAGCCTAACGGCTTTTTGCATATCGGCCATGCCAAAGCCATTTGCCTGAACTTCGGCTTGGCAGCAGAGTTTTCGGGACTGACCAATTTACGCTTTGATGATACCAACCCCTGCAAAGAGGAAGAAGTCTATGCTCGCGCAATCGAGAAAGATGTTCGCTGGCTGGGTTTTGACTGGGCAGAACTTTGCCACGCATCGGATTATTTTTCAGATTTCTATAATTTCGCGGTCGAGCTGATTGAAGCGGGAAAAGCCTATGTTGAAGAACTCAGTGCTGATGAAATGCGCGAATATCGCGGCACCTTAACGACAGCCGGTCGTCCGAGCCCTTGGCGGGAGCGGCCGCTGGAAGAGTCCTTGGATTTGTTTAAGCGTATGCGCACGGGTGAGTTTGAAGATGGTCGTTTTGTATTGCGGGCTAAAATTGATATGGCATCGCCGAATATTAAAATGCGTGATCCGACAATTTATCGGATTCGCAATATTACCCATCAACGCACGGGCGATGAATGGCATATTTACCCGATGTATGATTTCGCCCACTGCATTTCTGATGCGCTTGAAGGCATCACTCATTCGCTTTGCACCCTGGAATTTGAAGATCATCGTCCCTTGTATGACTGGGTATTGGATAATATTTCGATTCAAGCGCACCCACAGCAAATTGAATTTGCTCGGCTGAATTTGGATTACACGGTGATGAGCAAGCGGCGGCTGAAAATGCTGGTAGATGAAGGCTTAGTAGATGGCTGGGATGATCCGCGCATGCCAACGCTTGCTGCAATGCGTAGGCGTGGGTATCCAGCGGCGGCGATTCGAAACTTTGCTGAAGTCATCGGGGTGACTAAATCTGAATCCATTATTCCGCTTGGGGTGCTGGAAAACGAAGTGCGCAACGAATTAAATGCCACCGCCCCACGGGCGATGGCAGTATTAGATCCTTTAAAAGTGGTGCTGCTGAATTTTCCGGAAGGCGAAACCGAGTGGTTTGAAGCGGCCCGTCATCCGCAGGATGAGTCCATGGGTACACGGCGGATACCGATTACGCGCGAAATTTATATCGAACGCGGTGATTTTATGGAACAACCGGTACGCAAATACTTCCGCCTTAAACCAGGCGGCGAAGTTCGCTTACGCAATGCCTTTATCGTCAAGTTTGTTGATCTCATCAAAGATGACAACGGTGAGGTGATTGAAGTTCATTGCGAACTGGATCCTCAAACCCGTAGCGGTATGCCCGAGTCCAGTCGCCGGGTTAAAGGTACTATCCATTGGGTTTCAGCGGTGCATGGTGTGCCAACCGAGGTGCGTTTGTATGATCGCTTGTTTAATGTTGAGAACCCGCTAGCCGATAAAGACCGCGACTTCAGGGAGTTCATTAACCCGGATTGCTTGAGTAAAGTAACCGCCATGGTTGAGCCGTCGTTTATTGAAGCCGGTGGTTTTTGCCAGTTTGAACGCGTCGGTTATTTCTGTCATGATGCGCAGGACTCGACAAAAGAAAAGCCCGTGCTAAACAGAACGGTAAGCCTACGAGATTCTTGGGCAAAGCGCGGCAATAAATAATGAAGAAGTTTTTTAAATGGTTAGGTCTTGGTTTAGCTACAGTAGTTTTGCTAACCGGTGTCTTTGTTGTCCATACCATCTACTTCAAACCACTCAGTTTGAACCTATTTTATAACAAAGTTTTTATTGAGTTTATGTTCAGAAACCCGGAGATGCTTTCCAGCATGCGACTGCTGGAACCAATGGGTTTGCACTATAAAAATGATGAACTATCTGATTCCAGTCCGGCTAGGGCTTTGGAAGACGCCGCTATCAACCGCCGTAATCTGGAACAATTACTTAGCTATGACTCCTCCGAGCTAAAAGGTGAGCAACAGCTTTCCTATGCGGTGCTTTCCTGGTTTCTGGAAGATATCGTTGCTGGTGAACCGTTTATGTATCATAACTATCCGGTTAACCAGCTGTTTGGGGTGCAGAGTAATTTGCCGACCTTCATGGCAACTCAGCACCTAATTACCTCTCAGCGTGAGGCTGAGGATTATATTGCCAGACTCAATCAGTTTGATGAAAAATTTACCGGGGTTATACAAGGGTTGGAGCTGCGTGAAGAAAAAGGCATTATTCCGCCTAAGTTTGTAGTTCAGAAAGTGCTCAAAGAAATGCAGGGGTTTGTCGCCCAATCAATCGAAGAAAATATTCTATATAGCGCGTTTGTAGAAAAAGTTGAAAAGCTGGATCAGTTGAATGCTGATGTGCGTAAATCTCTACTGTTGCGAGCCGCTAGTGCAATCCGGCTTAGTGTGCAACCTGCCTACCGGCAACTGATAAAATATTTCCAAGGGCTTAAACCTAAGGCTACCCAGAACCATGGGGTGTGGTCATTACCTGATGGTGACGCATTTTACGAGCTCCAAGTTCGTGCCAATACCACTACAGATATGACGGCAACACAAATCCATAAAATTGGGCGTGCTGAAGTACTTCGAATAGAAGCCGCTATGGATCAAATACTCTGTGTGCAAAATCTCTGTGAAGGTAGTGTCGGTGTCCGCGTGCAAGCTTTGTCACAAGATCCGCGTTACTTGTATCAGCCCGGTGAAACTACTGGCGATCAGATTCTGCAAGACTACCAGCAGCTGATTGAGGAGATCACAGTTAAACTGCCAGACTGGTTTGGAACCTTGCCGCAGGCGCCAGTTAAAGTAGAGCGAATTCCAGAATTTAAACAAGACACAGCTCCCGGGGCATATTACAACCCGCCCACAATGGATGGTTCTCGCCCAGGTATTTTTTACGCTAACTTGCGGGATTTTTCAGCGATTACCCAATGGGGTATGCCTACGCTGGCCTATCATGAGGCCATGCCGGGGCATCACTTACAGATAGCCATTGCCATGGAGATCAAGGGCGTACCAATGTTCCGAAATTTCTTACCATTTACCGCCTTTTCCGAAGGTTGGGCATTGTATTCCGAGCAGTTGGCCTATGAAATGGGAATGCTTGAAAACCCGCTGCATAACTTGGGTCGTTTACAGGCAGAAATGTTCCGGGCTGTGCGGCTGGTTGTAGATACAGGTCTGCACAAAAAGCGTTGGTCCAGGGAGCGAGCGATTCGGTATATGTTAGAAAAAACGGGCATGCCTAAAGGTGAAGTGGTTGCTGAGGTTGAGCGCTATATGGTAATGCCAGGGCAAGCATTGGCGTATAAAGTGGGGATGTTAAAAATTCTGGAGCTGCGCGAGCGAGCCAGACAAGAACTGGGCGATAAGTTTGATATTCGCGATTTCCATGACGCAGTGTTAACCCATGGCGGCCTACCACTAACCCTGGTTGAGCAAGAAGTTGATCGGTATATTTTGGAGAAGCAACAATAATGCGCATAATTTCAGTTAATACTAATGGTATCCGCGCCGCTGCACGCAAGGGTTTTTTTGAGTGGCTGGAGGCGCAAAAAGCAGACTTTGTCTGTATTCAGGAAACCAAAGCTCAGCAACATCAGCTTGATGCTGAGGTGTTTCATCCTCAAGGTCAGCATGTATATTTTTCTGATGCCGAGAAAAAAGGCTATAGCGGCACCGCAATTTACACCCCGCATACGCCCGATAATGTGCAACTCGGTGTCGGTATCGACTGGTTTGATACTGAAGGTCGTTGGCTGCAGGTAGAAGTGGGTAATTTAACCGTAATTTCTGTTTATATGCCCTCGGGCTCATCCAAGGAAGAACGCCAGTTACTCAAATATGAATGCATGGCAAAACTAGAGCCGGTGATTATTGAGCTAGCCAAAGGTAGTCGTGATGTAGTCATCTGTGGTGATTGGAATATAGCGCATAAAAAAATTGATATTAAAAACTGGCGGGGGAATCAGAAAAATTCCGGATTTCTGCCTGAAGAACGCGCGTGGATGGATAAACTGTATTCCAGCGATGGCTTGGGTATGGTCGATGCATTTCGACAGGTAGATGAGCGTGAACATCAGTATACCTGGTGGTCAAACCGCGGCCAGGCATGGGCTAACAATACCGGTTGGCGACTCGACTATCAGGTCATCAGTCCGAGCCTCGCAAACAAGGTCAGCGCCGCATCAATCTATAAAGAGGAGAGGTTTTCTGATCACGCGCCGCTGATTATTGATTTCGACTATCAGGTTAATGGCTAAGCAGCAGGCTGCTCAACTGTTATTTAATCACCTGGATTTACTGACTTCGCTGGAAAGCACACAGCCGGTCCTGGATCTTGCCTGCGGCGATGGCCGTAATGGTTTGGTATTGGCAGAAAGCGGTGTGGATGTAGTCTTTGCGGATAAATCCGAATCAGCCCTAGCCGGGATAGATGCGCATTTAACAGCGACATCACTACCCGGTAGTTGCTGGCAAGTAGACCTTGAAGTAGCGGATATAAACCCACTAGCTGAACGCCAGTTTAGTGCGATACTGGGGTTTCGCTATCTTCACCGACCACTGTTCCCGGCACTAATTGCTGCTACTATGCCAACAGGCCTAGTGATATATGAAACCTTCACTACCGAAAACCGGCGCTTCGGGCGACCGAATAATCCGAATTTTCTGTTGCAGCCGGGGGAGCTGGAAGCTATATTTCAGGATTGGGAAATTATTTACAGTTTCGAAGGTATTTTAAAAAAACCGGAACGAGCAGTAGCACAAATAGTCGCCCGAAAACCCGGTATAGGAAACACATTATGTCTAGAACGAAAATCCACTGGATTGGGCCGCCCGTAGCGCCTCAGGACTTTCTAAATTGAACTAACAGCCAGTAGATAAGTCTGGTATTAGTGTGTGGGAAAAACAGGTTGAGGATGATGAAACAGGAAAAGTATGAAGAAAAACTTCGCCGTGATGCGGCAAGCGCCAGACAGAAAAGCCTTTGGTCATGGCTTGTCATAGTTATTCTTTTCCTGATGGCCGGTGGCTTTTATTTTGCCTTTATCTGGCAGCCGCAGCAAAATCAACCGGTGGCTGCCCCGCCTCAGGCGGTTGTCCCAGCTCCCATAAAGACAGAAAACACTAAGCAACCTGTTCCGGTTGAAGCCCCGCTCCCTTTTGAAATAGAAAACACCATCCCGAAACCGCAGCAGCCTGCACTCGATGACAGCAATGAACTTGCTATTGCCACACTCGGCCAGCTTCATCCGAGCAAAGAATGGCTGAAATGGGTGACAACCGAAGAATCATTGCGTAAGTTTGTGGTGGTTATTGATAATGTCGCGAATGGAAAAGTAGCCCAAAAATATATCTCCATACCTAAACCAAAAGAAAAATTCAAAGTTGAAAAAATAGGTGACAAAGAGTATTTGCAAGTCACCAACTACGCGCGCTATAACCACTACATCGATATATTTTCTGCGATTGATACTGATTTAATAGTATCAAGCTATCGCCAGCTCTCACCCTTGCTGGAAGAGGCTTACGCGGAACTGGGTTATGCGGATAAAAGTTTTGATTCAACGCTTTTACGCGCTATAGAAGAAATGCTTGAAACTCCAAGCTTGCCAGAGGGCGAAATTGAGCTTACCCATACCTCAGTAGTGTATAAATATAAAGATGAAGTGCTGGAAAACCTTTCGCCGCTACAAAAACAAATGCTACGCATGGGGCCACGAAATACCGCACTTGCCCACGACAAACTTCAGGCAATAAAGCAGGCTCTCAGCAATTAGTAGTATGCGCCTTTTTGATGAAACATAATTAAATCGTAGTATGGCTTTGTGCCATTACTCATTCATTTGTTGATATAGGCGGTACGCCATATAGCCTAAAACAGCAGTGCCAAGTATCAGTAGAAGCCATAAGCCAATAAGTCCCCACGGAATGGTTTTCTTAGGTTCAGGGTTAAGCTTGGTTATGTTGGTGTTTTTAATGGGTTTTCCAGGAGTGACTTCATCGAGCATGTCACTTTTGTTTGTCATTCCTTTAATGAGGTCATTTATCCCATGATGGTTGCTCGCTGCTATTTGGCTGTTACCGTAGGCGAGAGTGAATGGAGGCTCTCCTTGGGCCAGGAAAACAAGTTTCCGCTGGCGCCAGCCAAATTTGATATCGGGAAGCTGATCATCCCTAAGCTGTTTACTTGAATCGAGTTCAATTTTCCAAAAACTGTCATTGTTAGGTCTTAGCATTAGCGGGGTACTGGAAAGCTTGGTACCAGATATTTTCAATTGGTATTGGCTGATTAACGATTGATGGCGCCATTGACTGGTATCATCTGGCCTTGAATATAGGCGGCCTTTATACAGCAAACCATCGGTAGGTGGGATGAGTTCCAGTTGGGTGACAGGGGCTACGGTGGCTGTTTTGAAATACCAGTTGCCATCATCGCCGTAATCAGGTTTGCCGATTATTTTCTGCTGTAACACGCGTTCTTTTTTCTGTTTGTATATAGCGGTTATGTATTTCAGTTTGAGCCCCGGTTCTGGTTTGACCCAGCTTAGACGCAAGTATGTGTGTTGGGTGCAAGCAATGGCAAGTCTTGCATGAATGAGTTTTGATCCGGCATAGTCAAGCTTGGACAAATTTGCTGATCTATTGAGTGTTGACCAGTTTTGCAGATCCTTACTGGCATCAACTCTTATTGACAGAATCATATTTGGCTTGGGTTGGTCCCAATTGAGGATTAATTCACACAGTGGTAGTGATGTGTTCCTGTTTTCAGCGATATATTGATATTCATTACTGCTTGGTGATTTTTGTTGATCGCTTTCCAGGTTGATAACCCGGATGTTCCTGCTTTGTTGTATTTTGATGCGAATATAGGCTGGGTCTGCTACCTGTTCGCGATCGAAAGGGTAAAAATTGAGTGCTGTTTGAATAACCTGCTTACGCGTAGATGCTGGTCGGAATTGGTGCAGGACTTCCTGCCCCTGGGCGTTGAAAATGCGCAAATCACCGAAGTCCTTGCGTTGTATTTTCTCCAGAATGTTGATGGGCAAGGTAACTTCCCTGAGAGAGTTATCGGCCTCAGAAAGTGTTGAACTAAAGGCGAAATGATCTAAAGCAAGTGGTTTTTCTGCCAACACCAGTGCTGGAGTTAGTAGAACCAGCAGCATCAGAATATGCCTTTGTAGCGAGTTGCTTATATTAATCACGGTTTTTATCTGCCTCATCATTTTCATCTCCAGGTAGTGGTGCGAAGTAGCCAATGCTGGTTAACAAGCCGCCGACAATCAGGAAAGAAACAATACGCCCAATACCGCCTAACTCCGATAAATCGACTAGGAACAGTTTCAAGACCACTAGTGCAAGCAATATACCGCCTATAATCCATATTGGACGCAAGTTTTTACGGCTGGCAAATACTGTAATTATCACGCCGATAAGCGCCCAGAGTATAGAAATTGAGGTTTGAGTTAGAGCGGAATCAAACATACTATTATAATCGTAACTTACCTTAAACCAGTGGTGTGAAATACGAAACACGCTAAAGTTAAGCCAGATAAAAAACAGCCCTGCGAGCCCCGCTTGCACATTGCGGCTTGGGATATTTAATGTTTTGAATATCTTATCAGAGCGCCGCCACCAGCTAATAAGTGTGATCAGCACAATTCCGAACATAATATCCACAGGGTTTAATACCGGCACCCATGGTATAGGGTAGGCGTCTCCCCGGCTTATGATGGCGCCAATGCTCCATAGCACCAGAGCTCCGGCCAAAATACCAGCTGCGTTTTTTTGATAAGCATCAGCATGCTGGCCGAAAGGCCACCTTTTGGACTTGCTGACAATAATCAAAGCGATGACAGCAGGGATAGCCCAGCCGATGATTTGCCAGCCGATGCTAAGTTGAAGTTTAATAGCTATAACCCAATTAGCCTCTATGACAATAAATAGTACGGCAAGCAGCAATACTGCGGTGTGGAGCCACGGAGTAATTTTAATTTTAGTTTCTGAATCATCTAGTTGGCGGAGCAGCCAGTAAAATGCAGAAAATGCGAACGGCCATACCAACCATCCATAAGCAGTGCTTAGATCGCTGGGTATGTCGAATATCAAAGCCATTAACATGAACGGCAGCAACGCTATTGCAACAGTCCATGCATGCTGCCACACAGGCTTTGTGCGTAGCGCAGCGAATGTAAAGATGATACTGAGAATGCTGGCAAACCCAAGTACAGCATGATTTAAATAGCGGTCTGGATAATGCTCGTAAACTTGGTTAATGAAGCCGACAATTAACCAGAGCAAGCCCCAGATTAATAAAACTGGGCTGAGTTTAGTTTCCCATCTGTGCTTTCCCTGGTATTCCTTATATAGCAAACGGGCACTGAGAATGCCTGCAACTGCCAACATAAGCGCGCTGATAAAATCACCATTGATAAATGCTATTTGTTGTTCGTAGTTAGTGCTCCATAAGACGATTACAGCAGCGCCCAGCTGTAACAATAGTCCGAACAGGCGCATGGATATTCGGTTTTGGCGAGTGCCCAGCCAGATAAAACCCAGCCCTTCCAGCCCCCATGCTGCGGCTGTATATGCTGGCGAAATTGCGAAAGGAATGGCCAGTGAGGTGAAAATAACGCCCAGGGCAAGAAAGGCTTCTGATAATAGTCGTAGTCCATTTCCTGATTTTTTCCAGAGGAATATTGCCAGCGATATATAAAAGACACCAAAGCCAAGTACAGACAGTGCTACGCCGTACTCAATATCTTTGACCAGCAAATACTGCAAGGCAGATGCAGCCAGGGGTACGCCAAACAGCAGTGTGCCATCAACATAGCCACGCAATTTGGGCGGTTGACGCAAGGCAAATAGAACAGCAATTAATACATAGAACAGGAAAAATAGCAGCAGAAAAGGTTCAGTTGTACTGAAGTTCTCTGCTTGATAATTAAATGCTCCCCATACACTGCCAATTATAAAAGTGAAGGCAAAACCCAGCAGGTTCAGCGGTCTCCAGGCCTTAAACCAAGCTACAGCGACCAACGCAACATTAAGAATGGCATAGTAACTAAACAGTCCCACATGGTTTCCGGAGCCGGATGATGCCAGAACAGGCGCCAGAAAACCACCAGAGAACCCGATGATAGCGAGTGCGCGTGAATCTTGCAGTACCGCTAGTGCCGCTGAAAGCATACTAACTATAAATAATAGTACAAAGGTTGGCAGTGAAGGCAATAAGTTATACATGTTAAATGCTGCAAAAATAACCAGGTAAAGTACGCCTATACCCGCACCTTGCAATAATAGCGCGTACTTGGCTTTTTTGTCGCGGATCCGCCAGCCAAACAGCAACAATGCAATGGCGCCTATAACAACAGCAATTAAGCGGTATTGGATAGGGAACATACCGCTATCAGACATGTGTTTAAGTAGAAACGAGACGCCGAAGAACAATATCAGTATGCCGATTTTAACAAACAGGTTACCGCCAGTTAAAAAGTCTTTTAGGTAGCTAAACACTTTGTCTGAAAGCCCAGGAACCCGCGGTGCTTGAGTGCGTGGTGCTGGGCTGCCAGTATTAGCTGCTGAGGTTTGCTCAGTGTGTGCTGGTGTATGGCTTGGACTTGAGTCTGGCTTGAAGTCGACATCGGTATCAGTCGCGCGCTTGGTTTTAGCTTCAACAATCGGCGTCGATTGTGTTGGCTTATCCGAATAATAATCACTGCCTTGGAAATCCGGTTTTATAGCGTTATCGGCAACACTGGGGCTGGGTATTTGCTTGTTTTTTTCTTGCCGATTTCCGGAAAGCATTTCTCGTAATTGTTGTAGTTCTTTTTGCAAGCTACCAATACGGGCAATGGTATAACCCAGGAAAGTTGCTAGAACTATTATTAGCATTGAATGCGATTGAGAAGTAATGCTGGTAACAATATAAGTTATCAGAAAGAAAATACCTGCTGTAATATATTTCTTCATTTTTAATTTTGCTCTTTAGCGCCCTACCGCCCCGTTAACTTTATAGTCAGTAGACTAGAAACCAACGCCCAATTACTAGTATATCGCTATTTCGATACTTGGGGTGGGAATTCAATTCGAGTTTGATAAAAGGGTGTAAGATATCCTGCATAGTTGCATTCGAATGAGGTGTACAAACACCCAGCCAAAGCAGACAGTATTCTAGGGGAATAGAGAGTGGTCAGTTTTAAGCAAATCATTGAAGAAAATAACAGCGCTTCTGGTAAGGCGTTCGACCTCATTATTCAGGTGCTTATTGTTCTTTCGTTGATTAGTTTTTCTGTGGAAACTCTGCCTAATCTGGAGCCTGATACCCGTACATTTTTACATCGCTTTGAAATTTTCACTGTAATCATTTTTAGTTTTGAGTACCTCTCGAGGATTCTAGTTGCAAGTAATAAGCGGGGGTATATCTTTTCGTTTTTTGGCATATTAGACCTGCTCGCAATTCTTCCCTTTTATCTCTCTACCGGGGTTGATTTAAGATCTCTGCGCATATTCAGGCTGCTACGTTTGGTGAGGATTTTGAAGTTTGCCCGGTATAGCGCTGCTGCTAAGCGCTTTCACCGGGCCTTTATCCTCGCAAAAGAAGAGTTAGTGTTATTTCTTTTTGTAACATTAATATTAATTTTCCTCGCCGGGGTTGGAATATATTACTTTGAAAATCCTGTGCAACCGGAATCATTTGCTTCCATCTTCCACAGTTTATGGTGGGCTATTTCTACATTAACAACGGTTGGCTATGGGGATATCTATCCGGTAACCGTTGGCGGCAAGTTATTCACCTTTGGCATACTACTTATTGGCCTGGGGATTGTGGCTGTACCAGCGGGCGTACTCGCATCGGCGCTTGCCAAGGCGCGCGAGATGGAAAATTGATTTAGAAATGTCGGCATTTACAAACATCACAAATACCGAGCTTACCCACAATGCTGGGCTTCAACCCATAAATTGTTTTCATTTAACTGATTCTTCGTCGTAATAAAAAGGGCGTTACAACTATGAAATATATTCAATCTCTAACCAATCTAAATGCTTATCAAAAAGTACGCCAGAGCAGCCTAGCAATCTCTGGCGGCCTGTGTACTGCAGGCGGTCTGGTGGCCGATGTACTGCAACCGCTTGCACCGTTTGTGTTTTACCTGTTTGTCCTGTCCGGCGTGGCCTTTGGCTTGTTGGCTTTGTTGTATTACAAAGGCAAAAAAGAATTATTAGGTGCATTAGTGCTTAGTGGAATGGCCTTTATTGCCACTGGCTTGCTTAGCTTGATGCAGCAGGGGTCGGAGGCGGAAGAGCGTGGCATCATCGCCGTCTCGGTACCCGCCATAGCTTCGCTTCAGGATAGGCTGGGGATTATAGAAATGAAGCTTGATGATATCAAAGCGGATACCGAGCAGATTAAAACCGATACAGGTGAGATCAAAGCAGGCACACAGGAAATAAAAGACAGCACTGCCAGGCTAGAAGCCAAATCTGATGAAATGCTGGCGGTTCTAAAAAATGGCTTTGGTAGCAGTAACGGTGTTATTGCAAACCCTTCAAGCCCTGAAGAGTATTACCATAATGCTCGCATACAGGAACTTGCCGGTGATTATTCTGCCGCCAGACGCTCATACCTTGAGTATTTTAAAAGCAACCTGGCCATGCTTGACCCACATCTGCGTTTTATTACCTTTCTGAAAGTT
This sequence comes from Lysobacterales bacterium, assembly GCA_021648125.1. GTDB lineage: Bacteria > Pseudomonadota > Gammaproteobacteria > Xanthomonadales > SZUA-36 > SZUA-51. Next base: position 25,626 of record JAKITK010000007.1, on the reverse strand, counting down.
CAGGAAGGTACCGCTGGAGCTCGTGAAACTTACAACGAAATAACTGCCCGCAGTACCAGCCCAATACCCGCCTATACCAGGCTTCTGTTGCTTGGTACTGAAAAGCGCATCGAGGCATTGAAGAAATATTTCAAGGAAAACCCAAAATTTGCAGCGGTAGCTTATCATTTAAGTCTCGAGTACTCCGAAAGGCGCCTTGGAAGCCAGACCATTGGCGATAAACGAGAAGAGCTATATTATCTAAAAGCCTTCCAAGAAAGGGATAATAATGGCGGTCTGATGCGTTATATTATTGACCAAGATATGGTTTCAGATTGGCGTGCTGATGTCACCGAGCGTCGTGTTGCACTAGAAAACGGAATAACCAGCGGGGTTTTGGAAAACCCAGTCTCACTCAGCTGGATGTCACATAATGCCGGCTGGAACGGAAATATCTCAATCAGTGAACCAGCACAAGATATCAAGTGGAGAATCAAAGGGCAGGGACAGCCCAGATCAACTGGCAATAGTGGCTATAATGATCCCAGAACAGGACAGCCAGCACCAAAGTCATTCTTTGAACTCTCCAAAAACCAATCTGCTAGTACGATAGAAATATGGTACACCGACCTTCAAGGAGTGGAGCGCGGACCTTTTTCATTCAAATTCACCCCAGCCAAAGAAAGCGTTGATGCCAACCGCCGTCTGCTTGAAATGACCACGACCTCATGGCTTTCATTCAGGAAGCTTGATAGTTCAACCCTGCTATATTTCTCACATCTGATGGCTTACAGGGGTGCTATTGAAAAAATTCAATATGGCATTGACAGCAATGTGCCTAATAAAAACTTCAGATTTTCTGCATGGAATAAGCCGGGCATAGCTCCAATCACTGCCAACATGAAGCTTTATTTGAAAGTACCACGCAGCAGCCAATACGCCACGATACAACTCACTTATAAAAATGGTGATAAGTCAGGAATAATTCGTATTGATCGCTGATGGTATTATTTAGCTGTAGACTGAGTGGTTTTAAGGACTGTCTCAATGCGAAATAGTATCAGACCTTGTGTTTTGCATTAATTCAAAAACGCTCTGAAACAGGTGATTATTCACTTTTACCTTAGGGGTTTGTTACTGAGGAAGCATCTATGATTGAGTTATACCTCGTTTTCTCGAATACTTTTAATCAGCGACTAAAAAGATGAAATATATTAAATTTACAGCATGGATGGTTGTTTTATTGGTAATAATCTCTCTAGGGTTTAAGGCTAAAAAGCAGAGGGATAATCAAAATGCTTTAGTAGCAGCTGAGGAGCTTGCTACCTATGGCCTCGGAGGAAGAAAAGCCAAAGCATCGACGCCTGAGGGTTGGAATATCAAAATTACAGGAGAGATAGAGCGGGGGGTAAGTTATGTAATACGAGTTAGCTACTATTCGCAATCCGATAGCAAACTATGCCAGAGCAAACAGCTGATGTCCTTTAGCCCTGACCGAACCGCCACCAAGCTATACGCCTATTATCCCGAAATAAGCGATGGAAAGCATTCAATAACAATCCCGTTAACCGAGCACGACCCTGAGGAAGGTTGTAAATATAGGGTGCACAATGTCCGTATGAACCTTGACCTGGATAAGGGAAAACACCTTCTGCCTTCAGGTGCGTTTATGCTTTTCTATGCTGATTGGGCAGTGAATAAGTTAAACCCTCCTGGCTATGGTTTCCGCCGCCGGCAGGTAAATAACAGACTTATAAATATTGAATGCGTTTTACCTGACCCTGACCGCACCAAGTTCAGTTCTTCCCCTTGTGGTTTAGCTCCTGTCGAAAAGCGTTTCGCGGTCTCTCAACGATTACCAATTGATAACTCAACCTATGAAATAAATATCAATTTTTTATCTCAGGGTGAATACATTGAGAAGAGAGCAACACCCTAAATTTTGGCTAGAAATCGTAGAGAAGCGCTGTGGGGGCATTTATGCCCACACGTAAAAGCTAGCCAAGCGAGTCTTTTTCTGGGGTATTTATAATTTCGATGCGTGGGCATGAATATCCACCCTACTCGAGGGTAAGCTCCTAAGTCTGACGGTCATAATCGGTGCCGTAACAGATACAAGGGTGTGTTAACCGTAGGCGTAACACACCGAGGGCAAAAACGAATTTCTGCATTCACCAGAATGACAATGTAGAATTATCGGGTAGATATCTGAGCGCTAATCATGGATTTAGAAACCTTTCTTATTTCGTATACCAAACTGGATAGGTCCGAGGTGCTAAGGCAGCTTTAAATTTACTATCTTGGCCGATGGCACTAAAAGTGATTCATTAACCCGGCAAATTGCTGATAGTGCTCACGAGTTTCTCTCAACCAGCACATTGGATGACACCGCATTAAGCAACATTATTCAGGCTAAGAAAATTGATGTGCTGGTCGATTTAGCTGGGCATACTGCAGGCAATCGCTTACCTGTATTTGCCCGCAGGGTAGCGCCAGTGCAGGTCGCCTGGTTAGGGTATTTTGGTACTACCGGGTTGAAAAACATGGATGCAGTAGTTATGGGTGAAACGCATTGTAGCTCATCAACTCAAAGTTTCTACTGTGAAAACATACGCACAGTTGCCGGCACTCATTTTGTCTACCAGCAACCCGATTACCTTCCGCTGCGTAAGAATATTTCAGCAGACCATGTCCGCTTTGCTTCATTTAATAATACCGCCAAATTGAACACGGAAGTTATTGCCTGCTGGTCGAAAATTCTCCAACTTGTTCCGAATTCAAGCTTGACCCTGAAATGGAAAACCTTAAGCGACCCGACCTTTGCAAGACACCTTAGTAATCGCTTTGTCAATTTTGGAATCTCAACAGAACGATTGATCCTTGAGCCACATACTGACCATCTAAATATGTTGGAAAGATACAATGCAGTTGATATAGCTCTAGATACTTTTCCTTACAGCGGTGGAATAACCAGTTTTGAAGCTCTGAGTATGGGCGTTCTACTAATAACTTATCCCTGGCAGCGCCCGGCAAGCAAACAGGGTGCAGCAATACTTAACCAGTTAGGCTACAGCGAGCTAATCGCTGGGAGTGCAAGTGAATATATTCAAATTGCTGTAGCTCTGGCAAATGATAGCGCCCGCCTGGCAAAGTTTCAGAAGGAGTTACCACTAAAGCTACGCCAGCACTGTAGCGACCACTCTGTAATTGTAGCTTCAGGCTTAGAAGACATATTTACTGACTTGGTGAGCAAAAGGTAACTCAATTTATATTATGAATTCGACTCGGCGCATATTGAAGGCCATGTTGGTAACAACTAGTACAAAATGAGTGTTGATATTTTAATTTCTCGATAGCATTAAAGCTCTGATCCAAAAAATTCACCCCTAACTGATTTTCGGGATTGTACACACTACAGCACAAAGCCACGCTTCCATCATGATTAATTACGGTTTGATTAAACCGTAACTCGCAATCATAGCGCTTATCTCTGTGCTCTTGAAAGCGCCGAATATATTTAGACGGGTGCTCAAGCAGCAAATCCAGCACTGGTGTAGGCTTGTTTTTCTCCTGGGCTATTTCTATTAAGGCTTCCAGTGGCTGGTAAAATGCAGGAATGGGATTGTGGTCGAAGCCCAATGTATGGCAAAGGTCTGCCATCTGGCTAATCTCATCTAAATTATGTTTGTAGGTATGCTGCCCTACCCACACATGAGTATCACTTTGATAACGGTCTAATGCAGTCCGAATTTTATGCATGTTTTCAACCACCAGTTCAAATTTGCCGCGAACATGGGTTTGCGCGTAGGTTTCATTAGATGCGCCTGAAAGCGGACTTAGATCAGACTGTAGCAACGCCCGTGCTTGCTGCAATGCAGTTTCTACCTGACCCACAGCGGCCTGAGACAAGGCATGAAATATCGCCTGCCAGCCCGATCGTGTTGCGGGCTGTGCCGTCAATTCTAAAATTGTAGTGTATTGTTGTGCTTGCAATAATTGTTCTAATTGGTTTATTGTTAGCTCTAGGTTCTCGGACATGCTTGAAGTTTAGCAATAAACTTATCGCAATACACTGGCATGAGTTATGAACCTGAATCATTTTGAGAATAGTTGGGGAAAATAATGAGGGCTAGTAGAAAGATTCTTGTAGCGGCTATTGGTATAGCTTTAGCAGACTCTGTGTTAGCTGCAGCCTGCCCTGTGGGTGCTTTTAGTACTGATGGGCAAGACCCTTGTACTTCCTGTGGCCCTGGTACCTTTCAAGAACTAACAGGGCAAACATCATGTGACCAAGCGAATCCCGGTTTTTTCGTAAGTATTGTAGGCGCAAGTGCTCAAACTGCGTGTAGCGTTGGAACTTTTCAAATCTTCTCTGCAGCCACATCATGCAATCAAGCACAACCTGGGCAATTTGTTGGTACAACCGGCCAAAGTGCCGCCACTGTATGCCCAACGGGTAGCTATCAGCCCAATGCAGGTAGCAGTAGTTGTTTAGCTGCAGATCCAGGTTCATTTGTCAGCACCACAGGTGCTACGGCGCAATTCAGTTGCAGTATTGGTGCTTATCAAGATCAAGCTGGCAGTGCCAGTTGTAATCTGGCCAGCCCGGGGTTCTTTGTAAATGTTGTTGGTGCGTCATCAGCTAACGCTTGTTCTCCAGGAACATTTCAGTCAACAGCTGGGCAAAGCAGTTGCAATAATTCCCCTCCGGGGCAGTTTGTTGGTACTGCTGGGCAAAGCGCGAGTACAGCTTGTCCAACGGGAAGATATCAACCCAATGCTGGTAGCAGTAGCTGCTTACCCGCATCGCCAGGGCAGTTTGTTGCTTTAACCGGGCAAATTTCCACAACTGCATGTTCAATTGGCAGTTTTCAACCAAATAGTGGTAGTTCGAGTTACGGGGCCAAATATTGTCTCCCCAGACTTCGACTCTGACCTTGGTCGGGGTGGTACATACCTGCTGGGTACTTTGATTGATTTACCAACACTACCGCTGCTCGACTTTAATATCAGAAATGATGCAACTGCTGTCGGTTTTGCTGACCCTTTAACCAGGCTAACTTTGAATACTATCGATGATAGCAGTCCTGAGGGAAGCATTAGCATAAACAACTTCAGCCCAGGCCTGTTGCTAGATGAAGGTGAAAGTGTAGATATAGAGTTCGAATTCGCACCTGCTCGTCTTGGCTATATCACCCTTGGTATAAATGTTGATACCGATGAAGGCGCAGATTTAGGCCAACAAGGTTTAGAATTCCAATTTGAGTTCAAAGCTCATGCTGATGGTGGAAATGTAGCAGCATCCTTACTTGCTGACCGCCCATCTATTGCCGCCGGAGACACCATGGTAGTTTGGCTTGATGCCAGTAACCCTGGTAACACCGCCGGTAGTAACAACCAGCTTGGGTTGCTGTTACCTCTAAACACCAGCTGCAACTGGACAGCCATGCCTGAGAAAGGTGCGGTTGGAAATGCGAGCAACCTGAGCAATATAGCCAACGATCTAGTGAGCCTGCCTGCACGCTCGCGGGTGCTTTACCGAGGCGGGTGCTTTACCGAGGCGGGTGCTTTACCGAGGCAGATGCTCTACCACGGTTACTGTTACGAATCCGATGGCCTTATCTACCAGTATTCTGCCAGATGTCTCCGTCGCAGATCTATTCGCGGTAGACAACTCTACTGCCACAACTGTTGCAGTGGTAACCCCACAGCCAATTATGAGCAGTGCAGAATTAAGTTTGTCTGTTTTTTCCAGAACGGATTTTTTACAGCCCGATAGCTTAGAAACAGTGGTCTATGAACTCGTAAATAATGGGCCTGATGATGTAGTTAATGGGAATTTGTCTATCCTGACCTTCGGAGCATCCGAATTTATTGAGTTGGAATGCTCAGATCAACCTGGCTTAAACTGTGGTCAAATTCGCCAGGCTGGTGATCAATACCGAGCTGTTGATACATCGATTAATCTGGTTGAGGGTGGGGCTATGCAATTTACCCTGAGTTTGCGCACTCGCACACTAGAGGCGCAACAATTAAAAGTTATAGCTATCGCCAGCCTGCCTCCAGGTGGTGCAACTACAGATTTCCCGAATGATGAGGTGATCATAACCACAACAGGTGGGTTGTTTAATAACTCGTTTGAGTAATGGCAAACTAATAAGGGCAGGTATCTAGAACCAGGACCTTTCGCCGCTAAAATAACAAATGGCAGAGCAAATGCTCTAGTAGCAGCTGAGGCGTTTGTTGCTTAGAGTGCGCGAGGAGAAAAGAGTCACGGTAGGAATACCGGTTACCCGGTACCCCCCACACAGATCCGTACATGCGCTACTAACGCATACGGCTCCTACATCAAGTCAAACACACAGCCGCTGTCACTCGAGTATTCATTTCGAGTCAATTTTAATTCTGGGACGAAATGTATCCATTAACTCGTTACCATCGGCAAGGTAGCTGAGAGTTACTCCCCGAACTTTTATCAATTCAAGAGCTTTTGCGGAAGTTGGCTTAGGATGTCGTATTTCTGTAAATATAGCATTAGGAATTTCGAAGCTTATCTCATCAAAAGCCGGGTGGGTAGTACAGCCAGTATCACTCATACTATGACCATGGATAGTGTTAATGTTTAGCTGCATTCCATCTGTAGGCAAAGTCAATTGGGCGAAAGATGAGCCAACCGCTTTGAGAAGCCCAGATTCAATCAGGCCTCTTTCTTTATCCAAAACGAAATTCACTATTAGATCTGCTCCCTCATGTCTACCTTGTGGAACTATAGTCCCTGTATTGAGACCAGTATTGGTATCCCTGTCTAAATCAAGGCTAATCCAGAAAGACATTTTCTCGCTGTTGATAGGATTCTTGGTTCTCAAAGTTAGGCTAAGAGCACTTTTATCTGAAGTTTTGCTACTTATTTGAATGCCTTGTATAACTGTACCTCCAGAGTTTGACACTGATACTGTTTCTCTACGGTGATTCATCCTGAGCTCAGGTTGGAATTCAGATCTAGCGGTATTTTCAAAAATTGAGGGATGAATTGTCCTTGCCGCGACACACTGGCTCTCAACCAACCGGGTCGAGTTGACAGAACCGTCTGGATCCATAAGATTTTGAATCGAACTATCCCCGTCTAATTGATCGCATTCATTTGTGTGGCAAAGCCCCAAAGAATGTCCAACTTCATGAGCGAAAACATGTTCGCTGTCCACACCGCTTGGAATTAAAGATGGATCGACTATATATACGAGTGGGCGTTGCGTATTTGTCGGTGGAATGGCATATCCCCGAACTCCTGTGAGAGAACCATCTGCAAGTATAAAACGGTTGACGGCTATTGCCAGAATACCTCTATCGTAGGCCGACCAATGGTCGTGAGCCATTTCTCCAAGGGAGATCATCTCACTACTCAACCCATAGTTACCATCACCGTAGTAGTCAATGACGACATCTCCCGGGATACCTACGCTAAGGTCTGTATCTTGGAAAAATCCGTAATTGTTCGGGACGGCGATTTGACCGAGAAAGATTTTGCACTGTGGCACAAAAATACACGAGTTCGCTCGTATGTTTCGCCGGAAAAGGGCATCACTTGGAGTATCTTCACATACAGTGGAAGGATCAATCATATAGGCCGCTTCTTCCAAAGCAGACCAACGAACTCGGACAGCCATCAGTTCTTGGCCTTCCAATCCTACATCTTGTTCATCTCGGCAAAAGGGGCAATTGGCGCTCGGATCGCCACAACTTGATAATATGAGGACGGTAATGAGTGAGAGTAGTAGAGTGCTCAAAGATTTCATCGATAGACTTCCTCGGTTTGATTTAATTCCCTTTTTAATTTGAATTTCAGTATTTGACATAACCCCTCCTATTTTTAATCACATAATGCGTTGCTCCTCTGTCAGAGGATATGCATCACATCTATGGTTGCCTAGACGATTGTAGCAACCTCAATAGTTGAAAATTTAGAACTAATAACAACTGATGGAAATTTAATTAAGCCCGATTTAGTGAAAACTATCTGGTGAATTATCGCACCGTATCGATATTTGTTATTACCGACCAAACACTCTATATGTGCTTATGCACCTCCCATTTTCTATAAAATACCTATCTTTACTGTAGCGGTCAAGTTATTTTGGTCGCAAAAATAGTATTCATCCAGCTCCAGAGAAATTGCCAGATCAGCAAAGTTTTTGACGGTTGCGCGCTGGCCGAGAACTGGACTAGTGCCAGCAACAACTTTAGTGGTGGTAGTTATAATATTTATGATCAGTCACGCAAGCGCTGGCACCAGACCTGGGTAGATTCAACCGGAACCCTATTACAACTCGAAGGTGGGCTGGTCGACGGCGTGATGGTGCTCCAGGGGGTAAGCATAGATAAGGGTGGTAAACCGGTGCAACAACGCATCAGTTGGACGCCTAACCCAGACGGAAGCGTCAGACAGCTATGGCAAAGTAAAAGTGAAAACAACAACTGGGAATCGGTATTTGATGGACTCTATCGCCGAAAACCTAATACACTAGAGCAATAAGGAGCCGTAAACATGATTCTCAAAAAATACAAATTTAGCTATCTCACCTTCATCGCCCTGTTGCTGACGGCATGCCAACCAGGCAACAATACAGTCGAAGCTACAGCTGCTGAAAAACCCTGTATGGGCCCAGCGAAACAAGACACCATGTGCACCATGCAATACGACCCGGTTTGCGGCTGTAATGGTAAGACTTACTCCAATGCCTGCGTTGCCAAAGTTGCAGGGGTGCTTAAAATGGAAAAAGGCGCTTGTGAAAATGAGAGCGCTGCGGGCAAAGATCAGCTCTGATGTTTTCTGTGCTGCCACGCCAATATAACAAATAACAATGCACCAGAAACTACCAATCCGAACGGTAGCAACAAGGCTTTAGGCCCAAGCGTCGGGTTAATTGAATTCAGCCACTGATACACCAACACGCCTACGGTAGGCATTATCATTCCACGGATTCCGGTAAGGGTTACATGAATACCCATATACAATGCGCTGTCTGTATTGTCGGAATAATCGTTATGCCCCAGGTTCCACCCCAGCACCGCACCACCATAGGCTATTCCCATTATTACTGCACCAATCCAGAAACCAAGTGGATTGCCGCTGATGGCCGCCAGCGCAAAACTGCCTAGGGCCAAGACGAACGACCAAGAATGGATCGCTCGATATTCGAGAATATGCTTACCATCAATTAACTTGGCCCAACTGGTAAGGCTGAGCGCCACCATCAACAAAGGAATTGATGAAAGTATTAATATTTGTTGCAAGCGTGGCAGGTCAAAATGTTCATTGATTACTACAATCAACGGCGCCATTAACATCAGGTTACCGCTGCCGAAAAGCATCATTGCCAGCATATAGCGGCGAAATGCCGAGTCCCGGCGTAAAATAACCAACATAGCACTTAGGCGACCCCCGGTCTGTTCAGAACTGCTCTGGTTTTCATTTTTCCTCAGCCGATGCCCACCGCGTATCCGAGTTTTGCGGTAAACCCAGGCTATTACCAGCCCAACCACAGCAGCAAGCGGATAAATCCAGCGGAATGCCAGTGGGTGGTCATTCAACCAGTAGCCGATCATAGCCGATGAAATTGCCATTACCAGTGAAGAAGCCGTCATTAGCCGGGAGGTGATCTTGCCACGCACCTCGCGGGAAAAATTCATTCGCCACACAGAGGCGCGCAAAGTAACCACACCGGCCCAGAACACCCGCGCAAGTATTAGCCCGAAGGTAAAAACAATCAGGCCGGTTGAATCAATAGCTGCCGTCGCCATCAACAACAAGCCTAGACTGGCGCCAACCATGGAATAGCGCATGATTTTGACTTTATCTCGACCGTGGCCAAGACTCGCGAATACAAAGCTGAGAATATTGGCAAATGCTGGCGCACCAACCACCATCGCCACCGCCAAATTAACCCAGATAGGGGAAGCTTGTTCAGCGAAAATATTTTTCACAATAACCCCTGCCAAACCACCTTCCAGGGCAGCCAGCATAATGGCAGCCGTTGACCAGGTTAGCATTTCCCGCGGAATCATCGCCTGAGCGAGCTTGGAGATTGTGGCTGATTTAGCTTTTGCCATTATTTATTATCGGTGCTTATTAGTAGCTGAGTTTCCGCTACAATTAGAAGTATGTCCACTACTATGAGTAAAAAGACCGAGCGGCAATGGCTGGATGCTTTTCGACAGCTAATTCGCACAGATATTCCTCTCAGCAACGTCATGCAACTTGAGATAATAGGCTATCAGGACGGTTGTTTAAGCGCCCGTGCTCCGCTGGCGCCCAACATCAACGACAAGGGAACGGCCTTCGGTGGCTCGCAAGCCGCATTGATGACCCTTGTGGCTTGGGGTGTGGTTTGGTTGGAAACCCGCAACGCCGGGATCAATTGTGATATTGTAATCCACAAGGGTGAGATAAGTTGGCTGATGCCACTGGATGATGAAACCCTCATTCAAAGCCTACTACCTCCGCCGAAAACACTGCAAAGTTTTCTGCGCGATATTCACCTTCGAGGCAAGGCTGCAATCCATCTGCAGGTTAGCACCAGCAATGGAAAAGATATCACCTCTGAATTTAACTGTCGCTATGTTGCGATAAAAAAGGACAAATGAATGCAATATCTTTTAAAACTACTCTTCATTACTCTTATATTAGCTCTGGCTGCATGTTCTCCGCCGAAAAAAGAAAATTTCGACAGCAGCATGACAACCATTGAACAGCTCACCCGCTGGAATGAGTTTGCGGGCATTGTGAATATGATTGATCCGGAATACCTGGAAGATAACCCGATAAGCGATCTGGATGTAGAACGCCTGAAACAATTTAGAACCTCCAGCTACACCGTCACCCAAAAGCAGATGGCCGCCGATGAAAAAAATTACCGGCAGACGGTAATACTCAAAATGTATGGTGTCCATAACCCGGTAGAACGACAGATTCGCTGGCAACAAGAGTGGCGTTTTAACGAGGAAACCAACCGCTGGGCAATGTTCTCAGGTCTGCCAGACCTGAGCCGGCAATAAAAGCACGAGAGTTATTATTATGCGCACCATTACAATTGTTAATCCCAAAGGCGGTTGTGGCAAAACCACCATCGCCACCTGTCTTGCATCCCACCTGTCTTGGGATGGTTATAAGGTCGCCCTCGCTGACCTCGACCCACAACAGTCCACCACCGACTGGGCGGCACAACGCAGTGACAGCTATCCCGAGATCGAAATTATTCCTTCTGACGCAAAAGCAATCCGCGCCAGTCGGGGCACCGACATTATGGTGATTGACTCACCCGCCGGCGTACAGGGCGCTGAATTAAGGAAATTGGTACAGCGCTCAACAACTTTACTGGTACCCATCCTGCCCTCACCCATTGATATGCGAGCTTCTTGGCGGTTTTTAGAGCAATTGTTCGAACTAACTGCCGTACAAACCGGTAAAGTGAAGGTTGGGCTGATTGCTAACAGAGTTAAAGAAAACACCATAGTTTACCGGGAACTAACCGGCTTCCTCGGCAAATACCGCGCACCTTATGTTGCGCACCTGCGTTCCAGCATGAATTATGTACGCGCTGCTGAAAAAGGCCTGGGTGTAGCCGACCTACCGCGTTACCTTGCAGCCCAGGATTGGGAAGAGTGGAAACCGCTGATGCGTTGGATTAAAAGCAAACGCTCACAAGCAAAAACCTGAAGTTTCCCTATAAGTATTTCAGCATAAAGTTTGGGACCGATATGCTGAGTGTAAAACCTTATTAAAACAGCTGGTGTTACTGGAACAATCGACACCAATCATTAGTAGGCATTACCTATAGCATTTATGAGCCTTTATCATCACTCACAAGCAAAAAGCAGTTGCGGCTTCGGTCTAATCGCCCAACTTGATGGCAAGCCAAGTCAGCAGCTGATTGAAACAGCCCTCAGCGCGCTCACTCGGATGACCCACCGCGGCGCTGTAAATGCTGATGGGAAAACTGGTGACGGCTGTGGCATTACCATTCAGCTGTCATCTTCATTCTTTATTCCAATTGCTAAAAGTTTCGGTGGCCGGGCGGATTCTCGCTTTGCCGTAGGCCAGATTTTCCTGAGCGCCGATAAAACCAAGGCAAAAAAACAACGGCGAATTCTGGAAAAAGAAATTGCCCGAGAGACTATGACGGTACTCGGCTGGCGGCATGTACCGCTGGATACTTCAGTCTGCGGTGATGTTGCCACTGAATCTCTGCCTGCGATCGAACAAATTATCGTCCAAGCACCCTCAGGCTGGGGCGAGGATGATATGGAGCGCCGCCTGTTTATGGCACGCAGGCGGGCAGCCGACCAGATAGAAGACGAGGACTATTATGTCTGTTCCTTATCCAATCTAACCATCGTCTATAAAGCCCTGGTAATGCCAAAATATCTGGCTGATTTTTACCCGGACTTGAAAGATCCATTGATGCAGTCGGCGATTTGCTTGTTTCATCAGCGTTTCTCGACCAATACAGCACCCTTGTGGAAATACGCTCAGCCCTTCCGCTTCCTCGCCCATAATGGCGAAATCAATACCATTTCCGCTAATCGTCGCTGGTCTATTGCGCGGATGAAAAAACTCTTCACCCCGCTGATCCCAGACCTAACCCAATTAAGCCATGTGGTAAATCAAAACGGCTCTGATTCATCCTCGCTGGATAATATGCTGGAAGTACTGCTCGCCGGAGGCATGGATATTTTTCGCGCCTTACGCCTGCTGATACCACCTGCTTGGGCGCATCGCAAAAACATGGATCCTGAATTACGCGCTTTTTATGAATTTAACTCCATGCATATGGAGCCTTGGGATGGACCGGCTGGTATTGTCATGACCAACGGAATACAAGTGGCCTGTACTTTAGATCGCAACGGCCTGAGGCCTGCCCGCTATGTAATCACTAAAGACCGCATTCTCACCGTGGCCTCAGAAATTGGAGTTTGGGACTACAAAGAAGAAGATGTCATCGAGAAAGATCGTGTCGGCCCGGGCGAAATGCTGGCGGCAGATACCGTCACCGGTGAAATTTGGCGGACTAATAAAATTGATGACCGCCTTAAAGGCCGCCACCCTTATTTGGAGTGGTTGCGTGAAAACACTATTCGCCTGCGCTCAAATAAACGTCTGGAACAAGAGGGAGCCAATCGTTATATTGCCAGTGAAATCGAACACCTGCCGGTCTATCAAAAGTTATTTAACCTGAGTACTGAAGAACGCGAACAAATTCTCCAGGTCATGGCCGATGACTCCCAGGAACCCACAAGCTCCATGGGTGATGACACCCCTATTGCCGTACTCTCACACAAATCCCGTAGCCTATTTGATTATTTCCGTCAGCAGTTTGCCCAAGTAACCAATCCGCCAATAGACCCCCTGCGGGAAGCCTCGGTGATGTCACTGGAAATTTGTTTCGGGCGGGAGCACAATATTTTCTCGGAAACCAACGGCCTAGCTTATCGGGCGATTATTTCCAAACCCATTTTAAATTATGCCAAGCTGAAACAACTCAAGGCACTGGACCAAAAACATTATCAGTTCAGATCCTTATCGCTTAATTACCCAAAAGACCAAAACTTAAAAGCCGCTATCAATACGCTTTGCGACAAGGCTGAAGACCTGGTCGATGCAGGTTGTGTCATCCTAAAATTAAGCGATCGTGATATTAGTGAGGACACACTACCGATACATGCAGCCCTTGCTGTAGGCGCCGTTAACCAGCGATTAATTGATACACAACTTCGCCTGGATACCAACATTATTGTTGAAACCGCTACCACTCGCGATGCCCATCATTTTGCCGTTTTGATCGGTCTGGGAGCCACGGCAATTTACCCTTATTTGGCATTGCAGGTGATTAACCAACTGCACCTCAGTGGCCAACTCAAGCACGGCTTGATGAGCGCCCGGGTTAATTATTTCAAAAGCATTAACAAAGGCCTGCTGAAAATCATATCTAAAATGGGTATTTCTACCATTTCCAGCTACCGTAATGCGCGTTTATTTGAAATTATCGGTCTCGGTCAAGATGTTATGGATCTTTGTTTTACCGGTATGGATTCAAGAATTGGCGGCGCGACTTTCGAAGACTTACAAGGCGATAGCTGGTTAATCCAGAAAAAAGCCTGGAACAGCCGCTTTGGCATTGAAAGAAGCGGGCAGCTGAAATATGTTCATGGCGGTGAATACCACAGCTACAATCCTGATGTTGTCAGCCTGCTACAACAGGCAGTAAATCATGGAGAACAAACGGACTATCAGGCTTTTGCAAATGCCGTAAATGATCGACCAATATCCTGTCTGCGGGATTTGATGCAGTTAAAACTTGCTGATACACCACTGCCAGCTGAAGCTGTCGAACCAGCCGCCAACATCCTCAGGCGCTTTGATTCCGCCGGCATGTCTGTCGGCGCCCTCAGTCCGGAAGCCCACGAATCTCTGGCTATTGCCATGAACCGAATTGGTGGGCGCTCTAACTCCGGTGAAGGTGGCGAAGACCCAAGCCGTTTCAATAGCGAAAGAAACTCCAAGATCAAACAGGTTTCTTCCGGCCGCTTTGGGGTTACCGCCCACTATCTAGTAAATGCAGAAGTGTTGCAAATCAAAATCGCCCAGGGTGCCAAACCCGGTGAAGGCGGCCAATTGCCGGGTGCAAAAGTAACCCTTGAAATTGCCGAACTACGAAACGCTACCCCGGGCGTTACCCTGATTTCACCCCCACCGCACCACGATATTTATTCAATTGAAGATATTGCCCAGTTGATTTTTGACTTAAAGCAGGTCAATCCGCAAGCCTATGTTTCAGTAAAGCTGGTGTCCGGCCCTGGCGTAGGCACAATAGCCGCCGGGGTTGCCAAGGCTTATGCCGATATGATCACTATCGCCGGCCATGATGGCGGCACCGGAGCCAGCCCCCTGAGTTCGGTCAAGTACGCCGGCACACCTTGGGAGCTGGGCTTAGCCGAGGCCCATCAGGCCTTACTAGCAAACAATCTACGTGAGCGTATTTGCCTGCAGGTCGATGGCGGTTTAAAGACCGGTCTGGATGTTATTAAAGGTGCTATTTTGGGTGCTGATAGCTTTGGTTTCGGCACCGGTCCGATGATCGCTCTCGGCTGCAAGTATTTGCGTATCTGTCATTTAAATAACTGCGCTACCGGGATCGCCACCCAAAACAAAACCCTGCGGGATCAACATTTCCTCGGCCTGCCAGAAAAAGTCGTCCGTTATTTTGAATTTGTTGCCAATGAAACTCGTGACTGGCTAGGTAAACTCGGGGTTGCCAGTCTGGATGAACTGATCGGGCGTACCGATTTAATGCAGCTGCTACCGGGCGCTACAGCCAAACAGCAGCACCTAGACCTCAGCAGGATTCTTAATGCCGCTAAACGGCCAAATTCGGGTCCGGCTCACTATATGGGAATACGCAATCAACCCTTCGATAAAGCCATACTAAACCAAAAAACCCTGCGGGATGTAAAAGCCCTTATCGGCACTAATACACTGATCTCTCTGGATTATTCCATCAACAATTACGACCGTTCTGTTGGCGCATTGTTATCAGGTTTTCTTGCCCGCCAGAGTGGCTACAAAAGCGAACAAATCCAGCTTAACTTCACCGGCACTGCCGGACAAAGCTTCGGTGTCTGGAATCACACCAGCATGAACCTGAATATCGAAGGTGATGCCAATGACTATGTTGGCAAAGGCATGTCCGGCGGTACCATTTGTGTTTATGCCCCGGAAAATATCCGCTATGTTGCCAGTCGCAGCACGGTAATCGGCAATACTTGTCTCTACGGTGCCACCGGTGGCCGCTTATTTGTCGCCGGTCAGGCCGGTGAAAGATTTGCAGTGCGCAACTCCGGAGTAAACACTGTGGTAGAAGGTGTAGGTGACCATGGTTGTGAATATATGACTGGTGGCGTTGTCGTAATTCTCGGCCCTGTTGGTGAAAATTTTGCGGCTGGAATGACTGGTGGACTGGCGATAGTACTCGATACCAACGACATACTCGAACGCCAAACCAATATGGAGTTAGTTGAAATTATTAACCTAGTTGATAGCGATACCACAAAATATGAAGAGCTACTGCGTAGCCTTATTGCCAAACATATCGAAAAAACCAACAGCCCTTGGGCGCAAAAAATAGTTGCCAACTTTGATAACCACCTGGATGCCTTTAAGCTAGTGATTCCCAAACCTGCGGCCGCAGTGACAGCAACTCCGGCTACGGAATCAGCCCCAAGCCCCCGCGCCATTCCGCTTAGGAGTGTCGAATGAAATCAAACCTATTCGAAAATCGCTTCGATCCCAGCGACACCCTGACCTTCCTCAAAATCGAACGCGGTGGCATTGCCAAGCGTGATAGCAACAAACGCCGCTTTGATTTTAGGGAAGTCTACCGCGATGCCACCGGTGATGACCTCAGCCAACAATCCGGCCGTTGCCTAGATTGCGGTAACCCCTATTGTGAATGGAAGTGCCCACTACATAACTACATTCCCAACTGGCTCGAAATGGTTGCCAAAGGGCAGTACCAGCAAGCAGCCGAGCTGATGCACGAAACTAACCCCCTACCGGAGATCTGCGGTCGGGTATGCCCGCAAGATCGCTTATGCGAACAGGCCTGTACCCTGAACACCGGTTTTGGTGCCGTCACCATCGGCGCCATCGAGAAAAACATCAGCGACCGCGCCTTGGCAAATAACTGGCGGCCGGATTTATCAAAAGTTAAAGCTACAGGTAAGACCGTTGCCATAGTAGGCGCCGGGCCCGCCGGCCTGGGCTGTGCAGAACTACTTGCCCGTAACGGGGTGAAACCGGTGGTTTTTGATCGCTATCCTGAAATCGGTGGCCTGCTGACTTTCGGAATACCCGAGTTCAAGCTGGAAAAAGAAATTTTACGCAAACGCCGGCAGTTTCTCGAAGATATCGGTGTAGTATTTCACCTGAATACCGACATCGGCAAAGATGTCAAAATTGAAAGCCTGCAAAAAGACTACGATGCCGTTTTCCTCGGCATGGGAACCTATACCCCGAACGATGGTGACCTCAAAGGGCGAGATACTGCTGGCGTACTTAAATCTCTCGATTACCTTATCGGCAATGTTAATCACAACCAAGCCTATGAAATGCCCAATTACCCTTACACCAACCTCAAGGATAAGCAGGTTATCGTACTGGGTGGCGGCGATACCGCGATGGATTGCGTTCGCTCGGCAGTGCGCCAGCAGGCCAGTTCCGTTACCTGTGTTTATCGAGGGTCCGAGGCGGATATGCCCGGCTCAAGACAGGAAGTGCAGAACGCCAAAGAAGAAGGTGTGGAGTTTGTTTTTAACCTGCAACCAACAGAAATTCAGGGCACGGATGAGCGCCTCAACGGCGTTGCATTCAAAGCCACCGGGACACATAAAAAAGCTGCTGATGAAGTCTTTATAGAAGCCGATAATGTCATTATTGCTTTCGGTTTCAAGGCCAGCCCGGCAAAATGGTTCGAAAAGCTTGGTATTAAACAGGATCAATGGGGCCGGGTAACTACTCTGGATAAACCAGCCGCATGTAATGACCACAGCCTGCCTTACTCACAACAAACCCATACCGAGGGTGTTTATGCTGGCGGTGATATGGTTCGTGGTGCGGATTTGGTGGTAACAGCAATTGCTGAAGGTCGCCAGGCTGCCCATGAAATTATGGATTGGCTGGAAATTTAATTCTTGATAATACATTTATTTATCGAAAACACCCCTTAAACAACTCGGAATATCATGGCAAATTTATTAGAAACCTATAAGAAATTCAAAAAGTTTCCCGGCGGGAACTATCTCTTTAATAAGGCAGTTGGATTTTCGGCACCCTTTTTCAGCACCATAAAGCCCAATATCATCGAATTCAGCGAGGAAAAATGTGTTGTTCGTATGAAAGACCGACGGGCAATACGCAATCATATGGGCACAGTGAATGCAGGGGCTATGTGTACCATTGCAGAGTTGACTGCCGGAATGGCGCTTGATGCTACGATTTCCAAACACCTGCGCTGGATTCCTAAGAAAATGACAGTAGCCTATCTGGAAAAAGCTAAAGGCACACTGGAAGCGCATTGTGAGTTTAACCAAAACATAATTCAGGAGGGTGATATTGTCTTACCCGTCCTACTTAAAAATACCGATAACATCACAGTTTTCACTGCTGATATAACCTTTTATATAAGTAAAAAACCACAAAGATAAAACTCTATCGAGTGAGATGATATCCCGGCTCGTAGACCGGGATGGCAATGGTTCTTATTAGAACCTATTCAACTACACGCTACTTTGTGGGGCTGTATATAAACACATCATCCACTGGTTGATCGAACACAACAGCAATCCGAAAAGCAACTTCGAGGCTGGGAGAGTATTTTCCATGCTCAATAGCAATAATCGTCTGCCGGGTAACTCCAATTTTCTCTCCAAGCTCAGCCTGCGTCATTTCATCTGCGTTAAAGCGTAAGCTGCGAATAGTATTAGTGATTTTTGTTGGTTTTGCCATGACTATACCCCACGCTGATAATAAATTAGCATCATTACTCGCATAACTATATCCGACAAGGCCAAACTCGCAATAAGTGCCTGGGCTATCCAGAATATTTGCGCACCTGACATTAATAAACCAAGAACACTAAAAACACAAATAATCAAAACAATACCGCCGACCCGACTACTTAACAGACCTATTTGACGGTCGCGTTCATCCACTTCCCCAGCTTCGCTGGGCTTACTGATAGCAATTATAATTTGCCCAACAATTGAAAGAACAACGATCAACCCAATCATTAGCATAAGTAGCGTTTTGTATTCTACCTGCTCTATATCGAGCTCAGAGACCTGACTGAGTATGTGGGTAAAATACCAAGCGTAAACCAGAAGTTGAATCGCAAGCACTGCAGAAACGCTTTTTTGTTGATATGACATGTTATTTACCCTTTACTTTATGTTAAATATTATTTACATGTCAGAGTGTATTGTATTATTTACATCATGTCTACTATATTTTACATTTAGTGTGCATAATAATAGTTTTCATCAAACGATACTTATAAGTTAAGATAGTTTCCACACAAGTATTTGATCGCGTTTAAGCGTTCTTATAAAGAAATACACATGATCAAGACCCCGGTATTGGGCCAATGAAGCTAAAGCCTGAATTTGTAAAGAAAGTTTGATTTGACCTGCGAATACATAGCTTTACAGATAAATTAAAAGGAGAAAAATATGGATTTGATGAAATTAGGTACCGAACTATTTGGTGAAAGCATGAAAAATGTGGATCAGGATGCCCTCGGCTCTGCCCTTGGCGACCTGCTTTCTGGCAGTGATGGAAAACTCGACTTGGATGGGATTGTGTCTTCAATGAACAACAGTGGTCTCGGCGACATTGCTGCATCCTGGTTGGGTGATGGCAGTAACAACTCGATTTCGATGGACCAGATTCAGGAACTACTAGGCAGTGACAAAATTGCTCAGATTGCTAGCCAACTGAATACCGGCGAAGGCAGTCTTTTGGAGAGCTTAAGCACGATGTTGCCGCAGTTAATCGATAAATCCAGTAGTGGCGGTTCGTTACTGGATAGCCTTGGTAATACTGACGGACTTATGGATATGGCGGGTAAGTTTTTTAAATAAATTTGCTGCTTTTTGAGGTCCCGGCTCGGAGGCCGGGATGGCGATATCTCTTTAGGCTTGAGGCTCCGCAGGCTTGTATAGGTTACTTTGCTATTGCTTGCGAATTAACCTTTTCGCTCAATAAATCTATTATTTCTTCTCTGTGGGTTAATGCCAGAATCAATAAAACATCGCCTGATTGTGCCCATTCCAAAGCCTTTTCCACTCCCTGAAAAGGCGAATCGGAAAGCATAATTTTTTCCTTTTCCATACCCATATCCAGCGCTTTCTGCCGGATAAGTCGGGGCACCTCGTTTAATTCCCGGCCCCGTAGATATGACGCGAGCTCACAAACTACCAAGGCATCCGGCTTGGCTTTCATCGAGGAAGCAACCAAGCCTTTAATCAACTCATCGGACCTGTCACCTGCCTGAGAGATCAATATAAGACGCCTTGTAGCAGGCATATTACTGATGGTTTCAACCATCGAATTTAGGCCATGTTCATTGTGAGCAAAATCTACAATAGCGGTAATGCCATTAAATTCGAATACATTTCCCCTACCCGGATTATTTTCAGGCGTGCTCGCAAAACCACTCAAACCTTGGCGAATGTGCTTCACATCAATGCCCATTGTCAGACAAAGTGCGGTCACAGCCAAGGCATTATGGGTGTTGTGTTTTGCCGCAGCGGATAATGTGATGGGAATATCCTTGACTGCTATCACCTCTACTGTGATACCACCACGGTGGGAGTAAATAATTCCAGCATCCACATAACAGACATCTCCACCCGCTTGAATATACGCCTGAATAACCGGGTTATTAAGTGACCAGGAGAACCAGACGATTTTGTTTTCCAACGATTTAGCGAAACTTACACAGCCAGTATCGTCCGCATTAAGAATTAAGCCCTGCTGCAAACTGATCGCCTGGCGAACGATAAATTTAGCCGCCACCATATCATTCAGCGTATTGATGCCATATTCGCCTAAATGATCTTCTGCAACATTGGTAATCAGCACGCTGGAGGCTTTGTTGACACCAATACCACGGCGCAGCATGCCGCCTCTGGCAACCTCTAAAAAAGCGATTTGGGTATTTGGGTGTCGCAGTAATGTGCGCGCGCCGCCTGGGCCGGAATAATCACCGGTATCTAAAATTTGATCACCAACTCGAATATAGTCAGTTGAAGTAATGCCAGCAGCAAGATCCGCTGCTTTGGCAACAGCACTTGCCAACCTCACCGTTGTTGATTTGCCGTTGGTGCCAGTAACTAAAGCAACCGGAATACATTCAATACTCCCCCAGTCAATACTGTTAACCGGAGGAATTTGCTTAACTGGGAAAATTTGGCAGGTTTTTCCGTAGCCAATTGAGGCTTCATCATCGTCGCTTAAAAAACAAATATTGTGTTCCATTGCAGCTTTTTGTAAAGCCAGCAACGGTGGGTTGCTTTCGTCGTGAATTAACTGCTGGAGTTTTTCTATATCAACGCTAGTACTGTGATTTTCAGCAGGTGTAAGTATTTCTTCCATAGTTAATTGCCAGGCGGCTTCATTAACTTCTGTGGCGGCATAAAGGGCATCAATCGGGGCTGATACGACCAGACTGATACCACCTGAATATACTCTTGAGTAAGTTTTCTCCGCTGCCCAACCCAAACCATCAAGCAATAGCCTTACCTGCCGATTCCAGTGTGTAAGCACTGTTTCAGGATCGATGTTTGCACAAGATATATCTATAATCGCCCCCGCTTCAGCCGAAAATAGGTTCGGGCCGGTCAGTCTTCTGGAATCCTCAAGTTTGAGGATAATTTCAGTCATTCTCTTCAGACCTGGCCAGGCGCACACCGCGTTCATCTTTAATCAACGGCATGGAATCAATCATGCCCGAATCGCCATCGGTAATTACATTCGAGACATTGTTTTCGCTACTGGTTTTGCTGGATTTCTGCTTATCTTTGTTGAAGTTGATAATCTGTTTCCAACAGCGGGTAATGTCATCGCCAAAGACCAACAACAAATCACCCTCAGCCGCCAGATTCAGGGCAGTTTCAACCGCATCCGCTTCATTCGCTACCACCTGAGTCTGCTCCTCAGAAACCCCAGAGGAAATGAGCTGCTCCTGTAGCATTAATGGAATCTCTCTATCCTGCCGGCCACGCCGGTTATCATCGGCTTTTAGAATATAATAATCAAAATGTCCGGCTGCTTCTTTGGCCATGTTGCGTACATCTTCATCTCTTCTGTCACCGGGTGCTGCCAGCACACAAATTTTTCTACCACTAATTTCAAAACGATTAATGGTTTGTGAAACCACTTTAATAGCAGCCGGATTGTGACCATAATCAAGAATAACTTTAAACGGATGCTCATCGTACTGATTCATCCGCCCGGGTGCTTGGAAGAAAGTTGAATCGAAAGTTCTCAAACCATGCCGGATTTGATCCAGCTCAACATCCATGGCATAACTTAAGGCTGCGGCGAACATCGCATTTTGCACATTGTGCTCGGCTTTGCCTTCAATTGTGGCGGGGATTAAGTGCGTCCATAACAATGGGGTGTGACTGCCATTATCGTAAATGGTGATCATGTCGCCATTAATGCCCTGCTCCAATACCAACGCCATGCCGCCTTCTTTAATATGTTCTTTTACCAAGGCATGCTTGGGGTTCATGGTTATATAACAAACTTTTTTCGCTTGGGTATAGTCCGCCATTTGCAAACACAGCTGATCATCGGCATTCAAGATGGCTACATCTTCTGCGACCTCTACTACCACCCGTTTAATTTCCGCCAGTTGCTCCAGAGTATCTACACCGCCAAGACCGAGGTGATCGGATGAAATATTCAAGCAGGCGGAAACATTGGTATAGCTATAACCCAATCCGGCGCGCACAATACCGCCACGCGCGGTTTCCATCACCGCCACATCAACTGTTGGGTCCCTAAGTACAATTCTGGCGGCCATGGGGCCGGTCATATCACCTTTGACGCTGAGGTGACCATCGATATATACGCCATCGGTAGATGTGGCACCCACGGTATGCCCGGCGGTTTTTAAAACATGCGATAACATTCGTGAGGTTGTGGTTTTACCGTTGGTACCAGTAATTGCTGCAATCGGGATACGGCTAGGCGTATTGGGAGGAAACAGCATGTCCATAACTTTACCGGCGACATCTCTGGGTTCGCCTTTTGAGGGGGCAACATGCATCCTGAATCCGGGTGCGGCATTCACCTCAACGATAGCCCCGCCTACATCTTTGTAAGATTGACTGATATCTTCTGTGAGGAAATCTACCCCGCCTACATCCAGACCAACAGCCATTACAGCCCGTACTGCCATCGCCCGATTATCCGGATGGACTTCATCGGTTAAATCGATGGCGGTACCACCGGTAGAAAGATTGGCTGTGGAGCGCAGGTAGAATAATTCATCTTTTTTGATCACCGTATCTGCGCTAAACCCGGCCTGCTCTATTAATAATTCAGCCTGGCGATCCAATTCCAGTTTAGTTAAAACCTTTTCATGGCCGACACCGCGGCGGGGGTCTTCATTTACGATATCCATCAGTTCAGAAATTGTGTGTTTTCCATCACCAATCACATGCCCTGGAACGCGTTTGGCAACGGCCACTAACTCGCCGTTTACCACTAACATCCGATGGTCAAAGCCCTGGACCATAGACTCAACCAGAATACCGCGGGATTTGCCTTTCTCTCTGGCAAAATCGAAGGCAGATTCGACTTCGTTATCAAACTTAATATTAATAGTTATTCCACGCCCATGATTAGCATCGAGGGGTTTAACCACCACCGGATAACCTATCCGTCGTGCTTTTGCGACAGCTTCTCTTGGGGAATAAACCAGCTCTTGGCGCGGCAAGGGCAAACCAAGGTCGTGTAGCAAACTATGGGTGTCGTCTTTATCGCAGGAAATTTCGACTGCAATATGAGTGGTTTTAGAAGTAATGGTTGCCTGAATTCTTTGTTGATATTTACCATGCCCGAACTGCACCAGCGAATACTTATTCAGCCGTAACCAAGGAATATTTCGTTCTTCAGCGGCTTTGACAATTGAGGCAGTTGATGGCCCTAGTTCTTTTCTCTGCGCGAAACGAATGAAATCATCCCGTTGTTCGGCAAAATCAAACTCATCTTCAATGTATTCTGCTAATTGCTGTTGTAACTCTTCAGGTAATAGGCTGAACAATAACTGGCGGGCAATTCGCGCCGACTCCAAACCAACATCGCGCTGTTTGTATTCGAAAACCATGGTGTAGCAACCCGGCTGACCTTCGATAGACCGGGTTCTGCCGAAAGTCACATCTGAGCCCGCCATGTTTTGCAATTCGAGTCCGGCATGCTCAAGAATATGCCCCATCCAAGTGCCGCCATCTTCTTTCAGCCGCCGCACAAACCCGCCGGCTACACCATAAGAACAGCCATGTTCATCAAGTCCGGGCAGCGCCTGGAGTAAACCATAAATAAAGTCATCCCCAATTTTCGCCGAGGGCCATTGCTCTAAAATACCCAGATCAATTTGTTGTCTGATAACGGGAAAATGGGCGTAAAGATTAGGGCCTACATAGACATTGGTTTTTAAGACTTTCATGATATTTACCCGTATTGATTGTTATAAATGGCTGGTTTAGATAAAGGCCCTGCGTGTATTGATATCAAATTTAGCCCCGGCAGCCAAAATATGCAATTTCATTCCAATCAGCGTTATCGCGTCTTGGTGCGATGCATCAGGCATTGAAGAATGGCTTAAATCTGCCGGATCCACTACGGTAATGGCACCTGAACCCACCACTTCCAACACCCCATCGGGGGAAATAAATGCTGCAGTATCTTCATCAATACCAAGCCCTGTAATAAAAGGATTATACGACAAGGCCGCCAATAAACGACCTATACGATCCCGTTGGCGAAAGTGCTGGTCGATAATCACTTTATTGGTAAGCCCTAAACCGGGCGCCATGGTTGCACCGTCTTCCAGCGGGGTTGGGCCGCTACGGCCACCGGCAATCATATGCTCGGAAATAATCGCCGCTCCGGCTGAAGTGCCGGCCACATGTACGCCTTGTGCATTCATCGAACGAATAAGCTTGGCTACCGGCGTACCGCCTAAAATAGTGGATAAGCGCAATTGATTACCGCCAGTAATAAAAATTCCGGTAGATTTGTGCAGCAACTCAATAATTTCATCAAAGAAGCAATCTTCTCTTTCATTAATGGGCATAAATTTAGATTTAGCTCCCATGCTTTCAAATATTTCAACATAACGGGGACCGGTATCTTCCAGTTCTGAGGCTGTTGGAATAACCAGTATTTTGCCATTCTCACCACCTGAGAGCTCACAAAACCGTCTTAATATGGTCATATCATTAATTTTGTCTTCAGCGCCGCCAATGGGAATAACCCAGCCGCGATCTACATTCTTTATTTTTTCAGCAGGACACATACGCTCTCCAATTATTCTTTTTCAAAGCCACCGAATTCTATGGTTTGGTGGTTTTTTTGATGCCATTGGCCCAGCGCCATTACTGATTCAATTTGATTGTTCTCATCCAGAATGACTAAGTCTGCATCCTTGCCCACTGCTACTTCACCTTTCTGCTTGAGTTTTAACAGGCTCGCGACATTACGGGTAAATACGGAAATAACCTCAGTGTCATTGGTGCTTTTATCCAACAACTCCTTCAGGGTTTCGCTTAACAGCGTACAACGGCCATAGTCGAGGTGGACTAATTCGCCTTGGAAATTAAACTGTGGCAAACAACCACCGCCGTCAGAAGAAACAGTGAATTTTTGCATATTCAATCCCTTTTCCTGATAGCGCAGGAATGCCTCAGCGGCTGAATATTCATCCGTGTTATCGCTGGGTGGAAATGCCGTTACATCAATACTGCAACCTTTTTTGGTCAGCTCACAAGCCTGTTCAAACAGCGCTTTTCGACGATTGCAATGGG
>JAKITK010000039.1 GCA_021648125.1 Lysobacterales bacterium | reverse complement strand
AATATGGTTCGTAACGATCCAGCATTCACTTCACCAACAAAGGCTACCGATACACCGTTAGGCAAACCAATCCGCCACTGGCTTTCAGGGCTGGCTTCCAACACCTGCACCCGCTGAAACCGAGCGGGTTGCACAGCCGGCAAAACACCCTTTTTAATCAGTATATTCTTGCTGGCATATAGCGCCTGAACAGGAAATCCCTGTGCCGTAGCATACTCAACCATGCTTTTACCGGAGACTTCGCAGGCCTGTATATGTTCTAGCCAATAACGCTGGCGCTGGGTCAGCGTGGGTATCATTTTTTGCATTGCTTATTGCTCCTAGTTCATCAGAAGCATAGCGTGACGGGAAATTGCTCAAGAAAACAGGGCGGGGTTTACTTTGCGCTTACGCCGTAAATCCTTTGGATGAAAAGTTGTTGATCTCCTTTAACCAACTACCTGGATTTAACCCCAATCGTTCTGTGATTTCGGGTAACTCTGGCGGTATATAACCTCGTTTGTTAATCAAGATCGCTCTACCGGTGTAATCAACTAACTTCAAATAATCTGTAAGTGAATACGGCAGATCATTTGCCCCTGGCCAAAGGCCAGTAGGTATGAAGTCTTGGTATTTATTCGTTCCTGTATTGATGTGAACTCAGAAGTCTCTGGAGTGCGTGCCATAGCAGCGCGTATGGGGTTTAAATCAACATAAGCCATACAGGTTAAAAGCGCGCTTTCATCCAGCAGAGCTTGTGATTTAAAGCGGTTTTCCCAAAAGTGTCCGGTGCATTGGTCTTCAGCATTGGCAGCGATGGCAATGTGTTGGTTCAATAGTTTCATAAACCAGGAAATACTCATCAGGCGTTGGCGATAAATTGCTATTTTTTCTTCAACCCATTCTCGCTCTTTGGTACCCAAATCGTCACCATCAAGATATTGCTGACAGTGCCGCGGCAACTTACACAGAGCAGCCCAATAAACCAAAACCTGTTTGTTACTCCAGTTCTTGGTCGAGTTGACTTTCAAAACAAGATGGTAATGGTTATGCATTACCGCATAGGCACAGATATCAATACTAAATATACCTGCGCGATATTTAACTCGTTGCTGAATCCATTTTCTACGGTGTTCATAGCAACGACTGGTTAATGGATCACGGCCACACAAATAGGCGCGACGTACACACCTGCTGACGATGTGATAATAGGGCGTTTCCTCGATAGAGATAAGTTGTTTTCTTGGTAGCGTCATGATTTGTCCCCTGTGATCACAACTATGAGCTATCAGGGCAAGAAA
Organism: Lysobacterales bacterium; assembly: GCA_021648125.1. Classification (GTDB taxonomy): domain Bacteria; phylum Pseudomonadota; class Gammaproteobacteria; order Xanthomonadales; family SZUA-36; genus SZUA-51. Next base: position 27,966 of record JAKITK010000039.1, on the reverse strand, counting down.
ATCATCGGCTGAATGCTGAAACTAATGTAGGATATTCTCTATGTGGTGTCTGTCCCGAAATGGTAGAAATGGTACTCTTAGCAAGCCAGTGGTTTCTTAACGGTATGCGCTGTCACTAAACAGGACAATAGTGAGACGAATAATGAAAAAAATCATAACCTATAAAGTAATAATTCTTTGCTTGATAGCACCAAATACTTTTGCATCCGCAAGCTGGAGCTCATTACCTGACAAAATATCAACTTCTGAATTAATATTTAAAGGCGTATTAATTGAAAAATATTATCAAACTGAGCCTGATTACACGCAAAAACATAAAAGCAACAAAGTTGATAACACTAGGCAACGAATACCTCAAGTATTTACAGTATTTGTTTTTGCAGTCGATGAAGTTCTTAAAGGAGAGTACCAAGAGGCAACCATTGAAGTAAGCATGCTCGGTGGTTGTGATGAGGAGGACGCAGGTGATATTTGTGTTGACTATAGCTTTAATTACAGATATGAAATAAATGATAATGCTGTTATGTTTGTAAACCACCGTAAAAACAGCAACCTCTATCAATCTGCTAGTGCTTATTCCACAGCATATACAATAAAAGGCTCAGTAGAAATTTTAACGACAGAAGGATCAATTAACTATATCTATGAAAAAGAACTTGATGAAAATGGCCGCCCAGTAAAGAAAGATGTATTAACCTTAGATATATTGAGACAAACAATTTTTGATGAGCACTATGAGCACTGAAATTAGAAGCTTGGAACCAACTACCCTTTGAAATAATTTTGCCGAAAATATTTTAAGGATCAAATGGCCCCTATTTGAGTAAGGTGGGCATTTATTCCCACGCTTATGTGATTGATAGTGCTTGCGATGGAGGGTTGCTATTGTTAGCTTTCACGCGTGGGCATAAATGCCCAGCCTACACCTAACCGCAAACGCCTTAATACAATTTATCGATGAAGGCTGTTTCCCGCTGCTCAACTGTATTTAGAAAATACCCAGCATCCGGCATTTTCTTGAAAGCACTTAAACCGTTCTCAAGAAATTCGTGTAATTGACCGAAGCCTGCGGATTTAGCCGGTAAACGCATCATTTTTAGTAAGCGCAGCAGCATTCTATGCTCGGCAGCCTTAACTAGGGCTTTACCCAAACTGACAACCTGCCCTACCTGTCTGCGCCTGTGTTGCTGCAGCACAGCGTCGCGGTTGATTTTGATATAATGCTCAAGGTCCATTTTTGCGCTAGCAGAAGATTGTGATTGGTCCTGATGTTTCGCTTCTGCCATTTGCATATCCAGCTTCAAACTGTGTGCTTGAAAAGTTAGCGCATCGGTTAGTGTGTCGAGCATGGTAGCTGGTAACAGTTTTACCATCACCGGGTAGACCTTGTGTAAATCCTGGTTGCGGTCGATAAAACTAAAGTCACCGTAAAGCTCCTGCAGAAAGAAGTTTACCGCCGGTTGGTAATCTGGCTGTTCTGAGAAATCCGCATAATCATTTGACATTCGCTGTTGCTGCCAAGCCTGAATGAGTTTGAATTCTTGCAACGGCCAAGATATGCTGAGCAGCTTCTGGTTTAATTTCCGGTTCTTTTCCAGCGACGCAAGCAAGCGTCTGGCCGCTGTAGAATTTAGTTCAGCCCTGCGGGCAAACCAATTGAGTTTGCTGGGTTTCATACCAATTAATGAGTGTACTCGAAACTAAAGATTTGCAGCTTCAATAGCCTCTAGCAGCTCTTCTTTTTTGCGCCGAAAAATAGCTAGAGATTCAATATGCTGATAACGCACGATATGAGATTTATCCAGTAAAAATACAGCGCGTTTCATACCCAACATACCTTTAGCACCCCACTGCTCTGCCACTTTAAGCTTGGGGTCACTGAGTAGCGGAAACGGCAATTGGTGCTTTTCCTTAAACGCCTTATGTGAGGCTACGCTATCTTTACTGATACCCAGCACCTGGACTTGAAAACCTTTAAAGTCTTCTATGCCATCTCGATAATCGCACAATTGACTGGTACAGACGGGGGTGTTATCGCTGGGATAAAAAACCAGCAAAATGCTTTGATCCTGCCAGTCGCGTAAAGATCGTAACTCGCCCTGGTCATCGAGCAACTCGAAATCTGTTGCGGCTTCATTTAGCTTATCCATTCCAGCTTATCCTCCTGCTGTACCGGGGCAAAAGCCCCGGCAGATCATCCTAGTGTAATTGTTAATCCGCTTAAACTTACACCCGCTTGGTGATATTACCAATGCACACCTTTCATCAGCATGGCAAATGCGAGCTGTTCTTGTGAGGCTTCCTCACCCCCGCTCTTCTTACCCTTCGCTGCGGCAGAATCGGGGAACATGCGGAAGGCTGAATTCATAATTACTTCGGTAACACTCGGTGCAATCATATGTACTATCTGTACAAATATGCCCATCCGGGTAGCGATCCGTTGGGGTTGGAAGATCACCGCATTTTTCACCATATCGGCGGCTTCTTCCGCCGAAATAGTGGGAACATTGTCATACATTTTGGTTGGTGCAATCATTGGGGTACGCACTAAGGGCATATTGATTGTGGTAAATTTTACACCGGTATCGTTGTACTCAGCAGCCGCGCACCGGGAAAAAGCATCCAGAGCGGCCTTAGAGGCTACATAACCTGAAAATCGCGGTGCATTCGTCAGCACCCCAATTGAGGAGATGTTTATCACATGCCCGAACTTGTCCTTTTCCATCCCTGGAAGGAAGCCGAGGATTAACTTCAGTGAGCCGAAATAATTTAACTGCATCAGGCGCTCGTAGTCATGAATACGATCGTAAGATAAAGAAATCGAACGCCGGATCGAGTGTCCTGCGTTATTTACTAGGTAGTCGACCTTACCATACTCGTCGAGTACATCTTTAATCAGTTTCTTGCAGCTATCTTCATCTGCAAGGTCAGCCGTGTACCAACATGATTTACCACCCTCTTCGGCAATTCCTGCATGGGTTTCGAGTAACTTATCCTTGCCACGGGCGACCAAAATAACATTGGCACCGGCGCGCGCCATCATTTCGGCAGTCGCTTTACCAATACCTGAAGATGCACCAGTGATCAGAACATTTTTACCTTTAATATTACCCCGCAAACTGCGGTCAATAAATAGGTCTGGATCGAGGTGTCGCTCCCAGTAATCCCAGATTACCCATGCATATTCGCGCAGTCGAGGAACCGCGATACCGCTACCTTTAAGAGCCGCTTCAGTTTCACGATTATCAAAGCGCGTCGGATAATTAACAAATTTCATCATGTCCCGTGGCAGTCCCAAGTTCTTAAGAATTTGGGTGGAAACACGCCGAATAGGCGGAAACATGGCTAGGCCGGCTTTAACAGCTTGCGGAATAAATTCAAAAATTCGCGCATCAATTCGCATGGTCATCTGCGGTGCGTGTGCGGCCTGGGCAAACACATTGAGCACTTCGCCAATCCGCAAAGGCTTGGGGTCTACAAGATGGAAGGTTTTCTTATTCAGACGCGGTTTGTGGGCAATATGATCAAGTGCCTTGGCAATATAATCTACCGGCACTATATTAATGCGACCGCCTTCAATTCCAATTGCTGGCATCCATGATGGTAATGCTTTACGCATTTTTTGGATCATCTTGAAGAAGTAATACGGCCCGTCAATTTTATCAATTTGCCCGGTTTCAGAATGCCCGATAACCAGACCCGGACGATACACACGCCAAGGAATACTACATTCTTCACGCACCACTCGTTCTGCATCATGCTTGGTTCTAAAGTATGGATGATCAAGCCCTTTGGCTTCTTCAAACATATCTTCACGAAACACGCCTGGGTATAAGCCAGCAGCAGCGATTGAGCTTACATGATGAAAGTTTTTAGCCTTTATAAATTCAGCCAATTTCACGGCTCGACGAGTACCTTCAACATTAGCCGACTCCTGCGCTTGAGCACTCGCTTGAAGATCGTAGATGGCTGCCAAGTGGAACACATGCTGTATTTCACCCTCAAGTTCTCGGCGTTTTTTTGGTGCAACTCCAAGAAAGGATTTTTCCAGATCGCCAGTAACCGCTTGAATTCGCTTGCGGTGATCCGGCCAGCGACTGGCAACCAGCTCTTTAAACTTTATCTGAGATTCCCGGCGCACCAATACAAAGATAGTACCCTTGCGCTTAACCAACAGGTCGATCAGGTTACGACCGATAAAACCCGTACCACCAGTAACAAAATAACTCATTCAACTTCCCCGTATAAATTAACTTGACTGTTAAGTATGCCAGAATCTTCTGCTTTTGTGCGAAAATACAATTCCAATGCAGTAGTTGTTCTATAATCTGGGTCAGGATTAAACCTAGCAACGATGAATCAGGGGTTACCTACTCCTTGGAGGAAAGCAAAATGTCAGAAAAAGAGAATGTAGTTACTGAACAATTCGAACAAGCTCAAGTTGCCGTAAAAGCATTATCTGAAAAACCTTCAGATGAAGCACTGCTGGAACTGTACGCACTTTATAAACAAGCCAGCAACGGTGATGTTAGCGGTGACAAACCCGGTTTTTTTGACTTTGTAGGCACTGCAAAATACGATGCATGGGGAAAGCTGGAAGGCATGGATCAGGCGACTGCTATGCAAAACTATGTTAACTTTGCGCGTGATCTTGGGGCCGACCTATAGCTACAGCAACATAAACCGGCGACCAGCGTGAGCAAAAAGCCCAACAAAACCCGTCAACGGATTCTCGAAACCAGTCTGGAGTTATTTAACCTACTCAGTGAACCGTCTGTCACCACCAATGCTATTGCTAATGAGGCCGATATAAGCCCCGGTAATCTGCATTATCATTTTCCACGAAAAGCCAATTTGATAAGTACATTGTTTGACGAGTTTTCCAACAAAATGCATTCAACCCTAGATCTTGCACCGCAGGGCGGTTTTGATCTCGAAGGATTCTGGTGGTTTCAACACCTGCTGTTTGAAATTGTAGGCAACTATCGATTTATCGTCCGCGATATCAATAGCCTGATGGAGCGCTACCCTGATATCGAGAAAGGCATGGACAAACTGATGCAACGCGAACGAGTTGTTGCTGCTGAACTGCTGTTGTCACTCCGGGAACAAGGTATTGTAGATGCCAACGACCAACAAATTAGCACGCTGGTTGAAAGCATTGTCATCACGCTCACCTATTGGCTCACATTTCGGCGCCAGAACACCAAGACACCGGATTTTGAAAGCGAAGATATTGCCGAGGGTATCTACCAACTGATCAGCCTGGTAGCACCGTGGATGCGGGAACCCGAACGCAGCCAGACGATAGAACATGCAGAGTTGTATCGTTAACAAAAATCATTAATCAATAAAAGGCCCGGGTAAACCGGGCTTTTTATTTTTGCTAAAAGTTTAATTAAACAGCTTTCTTGATTGCTGCTTCAACTTTTTTAACTTCTTTCTTAACTACTTTTACATCTTTTTTCACAGCTGTAGTTGCCTTGCTAGCAGCCTTGCTTGCGCTAGTTTTAGCCTTAGCTACGGTCTTCTTAACTGCGGCTTTCTTTGGTGCAGCTTTCCGTTGTGCTGTTTTTACTGTTTTAGTCACAGTAGCTTTGGCTTTGCGCACAGTTTTCTTTGCAGTTTTTGTGGCTTTTTTAATATCTTTCTTGACCGTGCGTTTAACTACGCGTTTGGCTTTCTTAGCTTCAGCAGTAACCAACTTCGCATCTTTCTTCACGGTACGCTTAACCTTGCGGGAAACTTTTTTGGCATCAGCAGCGATTGTCTTAGCATCTTTTCTTACAATTTTGCTAACCCGGCCGAATTCCTGCTCGGTAATGGTCTTAACTTTTTCTGCCAGTTCCTGAACACGATCGGCAAAAGATTTCAGATCATCAGCTGTTGGTACACCCAGGCGACCGAGTACGCGTGATACGCGCTCTTCAAAAACATTTTCCATCCGATCCCAGTTCTGAGTCGCTTGTTTGCGTGCAGAAGTCACCCGGTGTTCAATATTATCGCGGATGTCATCAACACTATCTTTTAGGTCGTCAACGGCATTAACTGCGGCATCGCGAGTCTTCTTATCTACTTTAGAGCCTTCCTTGACCAGGCTGTCAAATAACTGTGTACCGGCATCCAGGGCTTTGGCACTTTCTTTTTGTGCCATTGCAAATGCACCGAGGCCAGCCAACCAGATATCACTGGCAGAATCGAGAATCAGGCTGTTTTTGCTCGCTTTGCTAACATTCTTCTTGCTCAATTTTTTCTTTAAAATTTTCTTTTTAATAGCCATGATGGCCTCCTTAAATATAATGAATTGTCTTCATCGACAGGCATAGAATACGGATAATGTCTAGGGTGATCACACTAAAAACACGAATTCTTGAAGTTCCTTGAAACAAGATCGTTATTATTCCGGTACAATACCCTCAGGAAAGAATATTAATATTTACTATCAAAGGCTTACCAATGTCAACGAACAAGTCACTGAACAGTAGCAAATGGCTAGATTTCCCCTACGATGCTTATTCATATGCAGCCGATGAACTCGAAAACAACTGGGACAGGCTGCACTTAGGTGACTGTGAACCTTGGCCTGAGAACCCCGAGTTGCAACAGGCTTGGCGCCATTATCATCAAGGCGAATTTGCCAAAGCTTATACATTAGCCAACAAAATTGGCCTGCAAGCACATGTTGTCGCCAACAAAGCTTGTGGTATGTACGCCAATCACCTAGAAGAAGATGATCAAAAGCGTGAGGCCATGTACAACGATATTGTTGGCCGGGCTGAGGCCGCTGCAGAAAACAACCCTGAGGATGTTAATGCCTGGTATTTTCAGGGCTTTGCTTTAGGTCGTTTAAGCCAGCTTATTTCGATCATGGAGGCACTCAAAAAGGGCTATGGTGGAAAAATCAAAACAGCGCTTGAAAACACCCTTGAATTAGAAGCCGCACATGCTGAGGCGCATATCGCCTTAGGTTTATATCATGCCGAAGTAATCGATAAAATCGGCAAGTTTATTGGCTCCATGACTTACGGCGCTTCAGAAGGTACATCACTAGAGCATTTTCAACAGGCACTCGCACTAACCCCAGACTCCCCGGTTGCCCACATGGAGTACGGCAATGGCCTGTATCTGCTTTATGGCGATAAACGCATTGATGATGTCAGCCAAGCTTATGTTGCTGCTAGTGAGTGTGAGCCGTTTGAGGCTATGGAAATACTCGATCGGCAACAGGCATTAGCAGAGCTGGAATAATCTCATACGGTAGCTACAAAGGATTTTAAGTCGAGCGTTGCCACATCAATGATTCAACCAACTGATGGTCTCTGTGTGTCAGTTCCGGGAAATTAAGCGCCAGATACAGTATCTTTTCGAACTCAGGCTGGAAGCGATTAATAATTTCTTCTGGCTCGCTGAGAATCAATTTATCGGTAATCAAGCCAAAATACACTCTGTCGTTATAACTGAGTATCGATATTCCCATACCAATTTCACCATTCTGCGGCACCCAGAACATCATTTCCTCGACCTTTGTTCCGGCCATATATAACGGCTTTTTAGGTCCCGGTACATTGGTTAACACCGCGCTAGCTTTCTGGCTGATGGCATCTAGAAAAGGCTTTTGCACCCATGCAGGTGAAAGCCCCAGAGTAGCCATCACCCCAAGTGACACCTGCGCCTGGTGGGATGATTTTAATTCCACCATATTTGCGTGAATTTTGGCAATTCGAGACAGTGGATTGCTATCATTGACCGGCAGGGTCAGGAAAACCAGACCAAAATGATTGCCCAGTTCAAGGGCATGCTCCAAGGGGCGCAGATTAACCGGTACCGTAGCGCGAATTTCGCCCATGGCTTCGAGATCTTCACCACGATCGATTAGCCAACCATTAATCGCACCACTAACAGCGGCTATCAGCAGGTCATTAACTGTACATTCGAGTGAAGCACAAGCGGCCTTAACTTCATGCAAGGGAATTGATTCTGCCCATGCCACCCGCTTACGGGATCCCATCGGGCCTTTAAACACGGTTTTAGGGTCATCCGGCAAGGCCAACAGACCCAGTAGTTCTTTACCCATAGCCCCAGCTTCTTCAGCATAGCTTCGAATTTTGTCAGGCTGTTGTAATAACTGCGTTCCTTCCTCGATAGCGAGTTTACTAACATGCGAAAGCAGATCGATGCCCTCGCGTGCTGGTTCGATTAAGCGGTTGAACAAATTATGCGCAGTTGCTTGGCGTTTGCGATACCGCTTCGCATCAACTTTGCGCGCCGATTGTTCAGCAGCATCATCGGTGAGTGAAAGCAACACCTGAATCAAGGCAATCCCGTCGGCAATACAGTGATGGAAACGGGTAACCAATACATACCCACCCTGGTAGTTTTCTACCAGATGAAATTGCCATAAGGGCCGGGTCGGGTCCAACGGTGTTGAGGCGAGGTCACTAACAAATGCTTCCAGCTCATCTTTGCCCGCAGCACCCGGTAAAGCCGCACTTCTGATATGCGTATTAAGGTCGAAGTTTTTGTCCTTTTCCCAGCGCGCACCATTAACATGGCGCACCGCTTTTTGCCGAAATCGTCGGAAAGCCAGCAAGCGGTTCACAATTACATCCTGAAATTTCTCTAGATCCAATGGTTCGGAAAAAACCATAAATCCGGTTATCATCATCAGGTTGTCAGGTTGCTCCATGCGCAACCAAGTGGTGTCCACTTTGGACATAGGTTCGTTAGGTACATCGGTGGATGCTGCTGTTAGATAATTTTCCATAATGCCTATAGTATCAGGATATTCTCAGGATATTCATTAAACCACAGTTGGGCTGGATTTTTGCCCTTCAAGCTTGGCCTGGTCTGAGCGTTGCAACTCTAATTTTTGTAGGTAGCCCTCCTCCAGTCCAGTGATGTATTCACCAGAAAAACAGGAGGTATCAAATTCAGATATCGCCGGATTGCCATCTCGACAGGCATCGATCAGATCATCCAGATCCTGATAAATCAACCAGTCAGCACCGATCTCGGCCTGAATTTCAGCCTCTGTTTTAGCATGAGCTATCAACTCGGTTGCCGCCGGCATATCGATACCGTAAACATTCGGATAGCGAACCGGCGGGGCGGCTGATGCCAGGTACACTTTGCGCGCTCCCGCATCCCTGGCCATCTGGATGATTTGCCGAGAGGTTGTTCCACGGACGATGGAGTCATCTACCAACAACACATTTTTGTTGCGGAATTCGAGAGAAATCGGGTTTAACTTGCGTTTGACCGATTTTTGTCTTTCTTCCTGACCCGGCATGATAAAGGTACGCCCGATGTAGCGGTTTTTAATAAACCCCTCACGATACTTTACATTAAGCTCATAGGCCATCGGTAGGGCAGATGTACGGGAAGTATCCGGAACCGGAATAACAACATCGATATCATGCTCAGGACGCAGCCGTTGAATTTTTCGCGCCAATGCTTCACCCATGCGCAAACGGGCTTTATACACAGATATGTCATCCATCATCGAATCAGGGCGGGCAAAGTAAACATATTCAAAAATGCAGGGTGTTAGCGGCTTGGCCAACTCACTGGTGTGACTGTGGAGCTGTCCTTCAAGGGTAAGAACAATCGTTTCACCAGGGCGTAAATCGCGGACGGTTTCAAAGCCGATCACATCGAGAGCCACGCTTTCTGAAGCAATTGCATATTGCGTTCCCCGTTCAGATTCGCGTTTGCCCAGCACTGCAGGACGGATGCCGGAAAGATCACGAAATCCGACCACACCAAATGTAGGGATTAAAGCAATTGATGCATAACCGCCGCCGCAGCGTTTGTGCACGCCCTCAACCGCTTTAAATAGATGTTCAGAGCGTAACTTCTGCGGGTTTTGATGCTGAATTTCATGCGCGAGAATATTCAATAGAACTTCAGAATCCGATTCCGTATTTAGGTGCCTGCGGTCAGTTTCGAAGAGTTCTTTTTTTAACGCATCTTTGTTAATCAAGTTACCATTATGCGCCAGCGCGATCCCGTAGGGGGAGTTAACATACATCGGCTGGGCTTCTTCGGAATGCGAACACCCGGCTGTAGGGTAACGCACATGAGCAATGCCGACATTACCGGTCAGGGGAAGTAAACTTTCTTCAGAAAATACATCTTTTACCAAACCGTTAGCTTTATATAAATGTATTTTTCGTTCATCCAGAGTGGCAATTCCTGCGGCATCCTGACCTCTATGTTGCAAGGCAGTAAGCGCATCATGCAACACCGATGCGACACTATAATGCCCAACAATACCTACTATTCCACACACAGTTTATAACCCCATTACAGCGTTGAAAATTTGAATGCCATTCTATCATGTTTTATTGTTATCACTGCCCTCTTCAGGCAACCTTTGCAGCTGATCTTTAGTAGCATCAAGCAGGTCATATGCTGGGAGCGTTTCTTTATCGGCGCTAAAGCCAATGTGTGACCTCAGCGACTCCGGAATAAAACCTGTACTCCACTCTGCCAGTGGCAATATCTTTTGAACCATTTTAGATTGCTGGAACCACGGATCTTTAGACAGCGGTGTAAATCCTGCGAGCAACAGTAACAAAACAACCAGTGCCAGCCCGCGCAAAACCCCAAAAATACCACCCAGCATACGGTCGGTTCCGCTAAGGCCGGTTTTTTCGACCAAGTGGCCGATTATCCAACTGAGTAGCCCACCTAAAATCAACGCGGCTAAAAACAACATAGCAAAAGCAATTGCTGTACGGGCGGAAGGCAACTCGATACCATTGGCCAGTAAGGGGACAACATTCTCGGTAAAAGTAAATGCCACCCAGAAAGCTACCGCCCAGATCGCCAGGCTCATGGTTTCGCGTAAAAACCCCCGAAAAAAACCCATCAGTACTGACAGGCCTAAAATTGCAAAAATTATATAATCCGGCCACTCCATTAGTTTTCCTTTACCAGCCCTTTAATTTTGATTTTGGACAGTATTGCATCGCGCTGCTTAAGCGCTTGTGTTCTACTAAGTATTGGGCCAACCATTACTTTATAGGCATTCCCACTTTTTTCTCTGTAGGCGGTATAACCTTGTTGACTAAGTTGTTTAATCAGTTTTTCAGCATTTTCCAGTTGCCCGAAAATACCCATTTGCACAACCCAGCGACCGCCCGGTCTGACCTCATTGTTACTAACAACCGGGTCATCAACAGTGCTCTCCGGCGGGATGGCTTTAGGGTTAACACCTTCTATCTGCTTGCTGATTGAAAGTGCCGCCAAATTAGCGGCCGACCGATCCGAATACCCGGGAACCAGTACGCGATAGAGCGTAGTTTTATCCCGTATCAGACTATCGATATTTGCCTGATAGCCAGTGCGGCGTAGACGGACCATTAATTTTTCCGCATTCGACTGACCGGAAAAACTGGCAACCTGAAGTTTCCATAGACCACCAGTGACAGGTATTGCTGGCACTTCTTCTTTTTTAACCCGCGGCTTAGAGGGAGTCACTACGCTTTGCTTATTCTCTTGGGACTCTGAGCTTGTTGAAGTAGTGCTCGACTCTTGTCTTTGTGCGGGACTCTTCAAGGGCGCTATTACTATTCCTTCTCCAGCACCCACACCTGCCTCAACATCGGCCGCAGCGTCCCCTGCAACTCCCTCAGCAGTCTGCTTGGAGGACTCCGGCAGCAACTCGTCTTGCGGGACAATATCGGCAGCCTGACTAACCGACGGCCCGGGTCTCGGCTTTTGCTGACCAATGGGCATCCGCCGGTTGGGGAAATTTACAACCGGCTGCTGTGGCAATTCAATTTGTGATTTTAACTGCTGCCGGTTATCCCCATCTAGCAACATCGGTAAAAAGATAATTGCCAGAGCAATTAAAATGACAGCCCCAGTTAAGCGTTGTTTTAGCGCTTTATCCATATGCAATTTTTCTCCACAAAAGCCAAGCAGGTAACAGGCCGATAAATCATCTCTAGCCTAAAGCCTATAGTTTACTCATTCCAGTAATGAATTGCCTGCTCAACCGTTAAAAATGAACCAAATACAAGAATTAGGTCTTGCGAAGTTGCCAACTCGCTTACTACTTCAAGCGCCAATCTTACTGTTTCATGCTGGCGCTGCGGATGCTGAAGCCTCGGAGTTATAGCGTTCTGTAATTCTCCGGCTGAACGACCACGCAGTCCGGAAAGGCCAGCAAGGTGCCAGCTAGTCACCCATGGGTCAATGATCTTACAAACCCTCGCCGCATCTTTGTCGGCTAACATCGCAACTACCGCCCAGACTTTAGTTCTGAGAGATGCTTGTTGCGCCAATCGATGCTTTAACCATGCTGCCAGAACTTCAGCCGCAGCCGGATTATGCGCAACATCCAAGAAAACATCAGGTTGGCTGGCGATTTGCTCAAGGCGACCACGCAGCGGCAAGCGTTTAAACTCAGCCAGTAACTTCACCGGATCAAGCAACAACGGTGTAATAATGGAATCCAGCGCTTGAAAAGCCACCACCAGATTGTCGTTTTGAATCGGGGCTGGTAATGGTGATGCCGGCAAGCTTATTTGTCGACCACTGGCAGGATAAAACACTGATATTTCCGTACTACCCTGTTTTTGTTTCCAGTTAAAATCACGGCCCAAAAAGGCGGCAGATTGCTGGCTTTCTGATACTGTCTGCAACAAACTATTGGGTGGTTGAGGATCACCAATGACTATACTTTGCCGGTGACTGCCGGCAGCAGGATTAAATAAGCGTAGAATGCCAGCTTTTTCAAGCGCAATGAGCTCGCGGCTATTGCCCAACCACTGCTGATGATCGAGATCAATCGATGTGATCACGACACAATCTGCATCCAAAATATTCACGGCATCCAGTCGCCCACCGAGACCGACCTCAAAAATCGCAATATCCAACGCTTGCTCTGCCATCAACAAAATGCCAGCCAGCGTAGAAAATTCAAAATAAGAGAGTGAAACCTCGGCGCGAGCCGTTTCAATTTGAGCAAACGCCTGGCAAATATTTTTATCCCTAGCGAACTGTCCGTTTATCCTAAAGCGTTCGTTATAGGCCAGTAAATGCGGAGAGGTGTAACTACCACTACTTAAACCGGCAGCTGCCGCCAGAGCGGTTAAATGCGCACACACAGAGCCTTTTCCATTGGTACCAGCGACACTGATAATTTGTTTACCCGGACGAGGCTTGCCGAGTCGTTGATAAACTTCCGCGACCCGCTCTAGCCCTAGGTCAATTTCTTGGGGGTGTAGTTTTTCAAGATAAGCGAGCCAATCATTCAGTTGCCAATCATCAAAACCCCCACCCGATGGATACTGCATTGCCAACGCCTACCCAGGGCGCCTACCCTGTGCGCCTCAACGGCTTGCAGGCGTGAGTTAATTTTTGCAATAGCTGCGAGATTTGCTGACGCATATTACGCCGATCAACGATGATGTCGACAGTGCCTTTTTCAAGCAGGAATTCGGCGCGCTGAAACCCTTCAGGTAATTTTTCACGCACGGTTTGCTCAATAACCCGTTGGCCTGCGAAACCAATCAATGCGCCGGGCTCGGCAATATTAATATCGCCTAGCATTGCCAGACTCGCGGTCACACCACCGGTAGTCGGATGAGTCAATACCGAAATAAAAGGCACGCCCTGATCTGCCATTCGCGCCAGTACCGCGCTGGTTTTTGCCATTTGCATCAACGACAGTAAACCCTCTTGCATGCGCGCACCGCCGGATGCAGAAAAACACACCAGTGGGATTTTGTGTTTAATCGCATATTCGCCAGCTCGAGCAAATTTCTCACCCACAACTGAGCCCATTGAACCGCCCATGAAACTAAAGTCAAAAGCGCAGCATACCATTGGACTGGCTTCCAAGGCGCCCGTGATAACAATCAGGGCATCTTTTTCCCCGGATTTTTTCTGCGCAATTTGTATCCGTTCGCGATATTTTTTGCTATCACGAAATTTTAGTGGATCCAGCGACACCAGTTCTGCGAACAATTCTTCCTGCGCGCCCTTATCTAAAAACAGCTCGAGTCGTTTACGCGCCCTAATCGGCATATGGTGATCACATTTAGGGCATACATTCAGATTACGCTCGAGTTCGGGGCGATATAGCACCGCCTGACATTCCGCACACTTTCCCCACAGCCCTTCCGGCACATTTCGTTGCCTGCCGTTCTGGCTCTTTTCGGTGCGGATACGCGCGGGCATTAATTTTTTAAACCAGCTCATACATTTTGTCCTTTACTCATAGTTGCTGATATTACTTAGTAACATTGTCCATGGCAATACGAATAGGTGCAAGGAAAGATTTCACCACCTCATAAGCTTGTTCGATATTTTTGCACTCAGCCAGCCGGGTCACCAGGGCGCTGCCAATGACAACCGCATCAGCTAATCGCGCCCATTCGGCTGCACTTTCAGCATTTTTTATCCCAAACCCGGCAGCCACTGGCAAGCCTGTCAATTCGCGCATTGTGTTTATTCTTTGGCTGCTTTCAGCATCACTGTTAGCACCTTCACCCGCACCAGTGATGCCTTTAAGAGCAACATAGTAAATAAACCCAGTAGCCTCGGCAGCAATCAACTGCATGCGTTCTACTGTGGTGGTTGGAGCTACCAAGCGAATCATTGAGATTCCAGCTTCCACCAGTAGGCTTTCAAGCACAACGGATTCTTCCGGTGGTGAGTCGACTATTAACACCCCGTCTACACCCACCGCCGCCGCAGATTGTGCGAATTGGGTAAACCCCATACGGTAAAGCGGGTTTAAATAACCCATTAAAATAACCGGGGTTTTTTGATTGTTTTGGCGAAAGTTGTGAACATCCTGCAACACAGTATGCAAGCTTACTCCGCGCTCGATGGCTCGCTCGCTGGCCAGTTGAATTACCGGCCCATCTGCCATCGGATCAGAAAATGGTATTCCCAGCTCGATAACATCAGCACCGGCATCCACCAGGGCGTGCATAATATCAACGCTGGCATCGGCTAGAGGGTCACCTGCAGTAATAAATGGAATCAGCGCTGTGCGCTGTTGATCGCCGAGCGTTTGAAAGCAGGACTTAAGGCGATTTTCCTGACTCATAGCTGTATCCCTTCCAGCTCTGCGACTGTATGAACATCTTTGTCGCCACGGCCGGATAAATTTACCAGCACCAGTTTATCCGCTGACATGCTAGCTGCCAACTTGCAGGCATAAGCCACCGCATGGGAGCTTTCCAGTGCTGGCAAAATACCTTCAGTCCGAGTTAATAAATGGAATGCATGCAATGCTTCTTTATCATCAATAGCCACATATTCGGCTCGCCCGCTGTCTTTTAACCAGGAATGCTCAGGCCCTACCCCAGGGTAGTCTAGTCCGGCTGAAACTGAATGAGTATGAAGTATTTGACCGTTATCATCATCCATTAAATAGCTTTTGTTGCCATGTAAAACACCCACCCTGCCAGTTGTAAGCGGCGCTGCATGCTGGCCGCTTTCCAAGCCCCTGCCGGCTGCTTCTACACCGTACATCGGTACTTCGGTATCATCCACGAACGGGTGAAACAAACCGATGGCATTTGAGCCGCCACCAACACAGGCTACCAACGCATCCGGTAAACGCCCAAATTGTGCCTGTACCTGACGGCGGGCTTCGCGCCCGATCACAGAATTAAAATCTCGAACCAGTTGCGGGTATGGGTGCGGCCCGGCAACTGTTCCAATAATGTAATAAGTGCTATCGACATTGGTTACCCAGTCGCGCATGGCTTCGTTAAGGGCATCTTTAAGGGTTGCCGACCCTGAGGTGACCGAGCGTACTTCAGCACCCAGTAGGCGCATACGATATACATTAATAGCCTGACGGTGAATATCAACCTCACCCATGTAAACTACACACTGCATACCCAGACGCGCGGCAACAGTGGCGCTAGCTACCCCATGCTGGCCGGCGCCGGTTTCTGCAATGACCCGGTTCTTACCGAGGTAACGCGCCAGCAGCGCCTGGCCGACGGTATTGTTGATTTTGTGGGCGCCGGTGTGGTTTAAGTCTTCGCGTTTGAGAAGAATTTGTGCGCCGCCAATTTTTTCAGATAAGCGTTTTGCATGGTACAAAGGTGAAGGTCGACCCACATAAAAACTGAGGTCGTTATCGAACTCACTCAAGAACTCAGGGTCCTTGCGTAGCTTCTGCCACGCCTTGTTGAGGTCATCCAGAGCCGCCATCAGCGTTTCAGAAACATACTTTCCGCCATATTCGCCGAAATGACCGCTAACATCGGGGCGTATACCTAAATCAAACATAAATCCAACCTATATTAATCATGGCTTGCTTTGACTGCATTGCAAAACCTCTCAATTAATCGAATATCTTTGCATCCCGGCGATATTTCGATGCCACTGGATACATCTACTGCCCAGGGTTTAACCTGCTGTATAGCAGCACTAACATTATCACTATTTAGCCCACCTGCGAGAATGATTTTTTGTGATATCTCCGGTGTCATCGACCAGTCGTAGGCCAGCCCCTGACCACCCTGCTCTCCGGCACGGTGGCCATCCAACAACAATGCGTAGGCATCCGGCCAGGAAGCGAACTCAAATCCACCCACACGAGCTCCGCCCATAGCGATAGTTTTTACCCAAGGCCGTCCAAATTGGCAGCAGAATTCGTTATCTTCAGCCCCATGAAACTGTAGCGCAGTTAATGGTATTTGCTGACAATGCTGATGGATTGTGGCTGCCGGACTATCCATGAACAAGCCCACTAGCTCGACTTCGACTGGAATAAGCTTGGCCAGTTTTAAGGCTTTTTTAGTATCTATACAGCGCGGACTTTCAGGTACAAATACAAAACCAATGGCATCGACACCGGCATCAATAGCCGCCTTGATGTCAGCCGTGCGGGTCATCCCGCAAATTTTTATTTTTACCTTCATTTTAATGCCAACATATGTTCTGGAAAGGCGGCCAAAGGCAGCTCTGGGAAGCCCTGTGCTGAGGCGTAACGCGGCCCGATATAGATCAGGCCCTCTGGGGCGGCTGTCTTTCCTGCAGCGGCACGCGACTTGCTCTGCAGTACTTCGGCAATCCACTCAGGTTCTTGTTGGCCTCGGCCAACCGGAATTAATGATCCGGCAATGTTTCTGACCATATGATAAAGAAAAGCATTCGCCGTTATATCGATTTCTATCAGCCTATCTTTTCGTCGAACTTTTATTGCTGAAATAGTACGCACAGGATGATGAGCTTGGCAGTGGACTGCCCTAAAACTGGTGAAATCATGTTCTCCCAATAGATGTTCAGCGGCCTGCTGCATAAGTTCATGATCGAGTGGATAGCGCACCCAAGTTTGCCGATGACGCGCTAAAGCCGGTCGGGTCCAGCGATTGATGATGGTGTAGCGATATGTCCGTGAAACAGCACTGAAACGAGCGCTAAAGTCAGAATCCACCTCACGCGCCCACTGTGCAGAAATCGCATCAGGCAAATTAACATTGCACCCAAGCACCCAGGAACGCGAGCTTCGACTGACATCAGTGTCGAAGTGAACCACCTGTTGCAATGCGTGCACACCTGAGTCTGTACGCCCGGAACATACTACCCGAATGCTTGAATCTGCAACCTTTGATAATGCAGCCTCAACCTCTTCCTGTACCGAAGGTGCATGTGCCTGGGTTTGCCAACCACAAAATGGCTGGCCGTCATACTCAAATGCCATTGCATAACGCATCTTGTGTTGCCTTTAAGTGATGCAGCTATTCAATTTCATCGAGCATGCCACGCGCTTCCAGTTGCTGTTGCTCGCTTCCCAAGCGCATAATTTCATCAAGAATGGTACGCGCCGCCGGCTTGTCATCCATTGCTAGGTAGGCGCGTGCAAGATCGAGTTTAATCTCAATCTGCTCTTCAGTGCTATTGTCCCGCGCCTGCTCGGAGTCTGAATCGTCATCACTTTCGAGTGATTCCAAAACCTCATTCTCTGCACTGTTACCGGTGTCGTTTTCACCTTGTTGTTGTTCTACCGCCGGAGGGGTCTCTGTATGATCAAGAGCGTCTTCTGAAGACTCTGCCAATGCCGCTTTATCCACTTCAACCTTTTCCAGAAATTTTCGTACTTCTGCTGCTTCCGCCTTTGCTTGAGAAGCTTCATTCCGAGAAGTTTTTTCAGTATCTGCCTTGGCTGCCTGATTTAATTGTTCTTGTTCTTCTACAGCTTCTGCGTCTCCTTGTTCCAACACCTCTAGAATTTTCTCGGCTTCTGCGGCAAGACCTTCATCATCAGCCTTGTCGGCATCTTTAAATTTACGAGCTTGTTCGCTTTCGTGGATGTTATCCAGAAAATTAATTTCTGCCTGTGATTCCGTAGAAACATTATTTCTATTGCGATAAACCAAAAACCCAATAGCTGCTAGCAAAACTAACAAACCAAGCCACCACCAGCGTTCCAACAGACTTTTATCATCCGTTTTCAACATTTTGGTGCCCTTCGACGATTCTAGCTCACGGTTGGAGGTTTGAGCATCCGTACCGGCAGCAGTTGACGTTATTTGTTGCTGCATAGCGGCCAGTTCATTATCGTTTAGATTCAAACCATCTCTCAGCGCGGCTATCTCAGTCTGCATCTTGCTTACCTGCGCCTGCAGAACTGCATTTTGCTCCTGTGTCGCCACTAGGTCTTCTTCCGTCACTGCGAAACGATTTTCGAGCTTGATGGTCGCTACTGTATCTCGCCGATCATTACCGGCAGCGGAGCCGGGAAGTTGACGGTCAAGCTCAGCCAATTCGGCATCGGCTGGAGGCACTAATTCCAACAGACCTCCGGAATCAGCTTCAGCGTCATCACTGACAACATCATTAAACAAATCATCAGCGTTATCCGTGCCAAAGTCCTCCGCCGGTAGTGCCTGTTCCAGGCGGTCATCTACAATGCGCGCCAGGGCGCCATCGTTTATCTCAACTGGCTGTTCAGCTGCTGCCTGTTTCGGTGTTAACCTGGGCGTTTCGGCTTGGGTCTCTTCAGCCACTGCAGAAAGCGTGGGTGGCGCGGTGGTTTGCGTGGTCTGTTCACGCCATGCTGCAATTTGCTGGTTGACAATCGCATTAGCTTCCTGCGCGCTAATATTGGCAATATCTTCAGCCGTTGGCAGGCGTAATATAGCCCCACGATTCATGCGGTTGATATCACCTTTTACGAAATCTTCAGGATTTAACCGAACAATGGCAACCATTGCCTGGTTGACACTTACACCAGCTTGTTTGCTCCAGTTATGGGCTATGGACCAAAGCGTCTCGCCTGAGCGTACCGGGCCATATTCGCCTGATTGGGACTGTGAACCACGACTAATGATTGTTTGTACTGCTGGTCTTTTTACAACATCACTCGTTGTCGGAGGCTGAGTGTCCTCAACAGCATAAATACTTGATGATGTGTTCGCTGCCTTAACCGGGCTGGCTTTTCGTGGCGGCGCTACCGCAACCGTGGGTGGGTCCAGAAACAGCGTATATTCGCGCAGTAAGTGCCCATGCTGCCAGGAAACATCGATGGCAAACTGTAGAATCGGATCTTTTATAGCGCTTACGGATCTAACTTCGATAACAGCTTTCCCACGCCATACGGCCGGTGTAAATGTCAAAGGCACACTCAGCTTGCTTTGATCCAGCCCCATAATCTGGTAATCACCGGCACTGGCAAGTCGTGCGGAAACTGTTGATACCTGGTCTGCAGGGACACCTAATAACTGAATCCTAGCGGTCAGTGGTTGACCTAAAAAAGAGTCCAGGTCTATCCCCCCAAGACCTGCTGCCCAACTGTTAACGACAGTTAATAGTAATATTGGAAATACTAAAAAATTAAATTTTTTCTGCAGGCGCATTTTCCTTCCCCGAATCGCTTTTATTTGGCCAAATACTTGCCTGGATATTTGCTTTGAACAGGCAGCCATTTCTTTATCTGTTATTTGTGTTCCAGTTAAACACATGGATTAAGTTTACCCCTCCGCGCGTGCTGTTTCCAGCACCTGCATAATTTGTATCGCATTTAAAGCCGCACCCTTGCGGATATTATCGGCCACAACCCAGAGGTTCATACCCAAATCCCGACTGTGATCACGGCGTAAACGACCGACAAAAACAGGGTCTTCTCCAGCCGCATGCACAGCGGGGGTAGGATGTTCGCCACCTTCGAGATTAGCGGTGTAAACAACCCCGGGCGCTGCGCGCAGCAATTGCTCGACATCATCAAGCTCAAACGGACTAACAGTTTCCAGATGGATCGCTTCGGCATGCCCGAAAAAAACCGGCACCCTGACTGCTGTGGCATTGACTACAATGGATTCATCGGAAAATATCTTCCTAGTTTCCCAGTGCATTTTCATTTCTTCCCCACTATAACCATTTTCTTGCAATACATCTATTTGCGGCAGTACATTAAATACCATCTGCTGGCTGAACTGCTGGCACTCAATATCCTGAAACGACATCTTTTGCATGGTTTGTTTAGCCAACTCTTCCTGCGCCTTGCGCCCCGCACCCGAAACTGCTTGATAAGTAGCAACATCAATCCGGCGAATACCGTATTTACGCTGTATGGACTCTAAGGCAACAACCATCTGTATGGTTGAGCAATTAGGATTAGCGATAATACCGGGTCGTTTAAAGTCTTTTAATAAAGCCCCGTTCACTTCAGGTACGATCAGGGGTATGGCTTCATCCAGACGAAAAGCAGAACTGTTGTCGATAACTGTACAGCCAGCAGCCACAGCGAGCGGTGCATACTTTTTCGAAATTGAGCTACCTGCAGAAAATAACCCATAGTCAACCGAACAAAAATCAAAATCATCAAGGCATTGAATTGTTAGTTCGCGTCGCCCAAAATTGACGCTGTTACCTTCAGAGCGTTTCGATGCCAAAGCTGATATCTGGGTATGTTTGAAACCGTGCTCGGACAGAATATCCAGTATAACTTCTCCAACAGTACCTGTGGCGCCGACTACGGCAATTTTTAGATTACTACTCATCAACTTTATTCACTTTTATTATTAAAAATAACTTCAAGACTCTCAATTAATACATTTATTCCGCAGGCACTGATCCATAAGAACCAGCGCCAGCATGGCTTCAACAATCGGCACGGCTCGAATACCAACACAGGGGTCATGCCGACCGGTGGTGATAATTTCAACTTCTTCACCCGCAGTATTGAGGCCGTCGACCGGTAAGCGTAAACTCGAAGTCGGCTTAAACGCGGTACTAACGAGCACTTCTTGCCCGGAAGATACGCCACCGAAAATACCGCCCGCATGGTTGCTGCCAAACTCAACTTTACTGTCACCTGCCTTCATGGCATCGCGGTGTTGTGTGCCCTTTTGTGACACGGCCTCAAATCCAGCACCGATCTCTACACCTTTCGCAGCATTAATGCTCATCATCGCTGCTGCAATCTCAGCATCCAGTTTGCCATAGACCGGTTCGCCCCAGCCCACCGGCACATTTCTGGCCAATACATTCACCCGGGCGCCGACCGAATCACCGCTTTTGCGTAAGGCATCCATAAAGGTTTCCAATTCCGGCACGATACTGGCATCAGGGGCAAAAAAGGGATTATCTTCAACCACTGAAAAATCTTTGACTGTATCAGTTCGAATCGAACCCAGTTGTGCCAGCCAGCCCTGAATTTCAATTTTATATTTCTGTTTCAACCAAGCTTTGGCGATGGCGCCAGCAGCTACCCGCATTGTGGTTTCCCGAGCCGAGGCCCGACCACCACCTCGATAATCCCGAATGCCGTATTTTTTATTCCAGGTGTAGTCGGCATGTCCCGGGCGGAACTGATCTTTTATGCGGCTATAGTCTTTCGATCGGGCATCGGTGTTTTCAATTAACAATGCTATTGGCATGCCGGTGCTTTTGCCCTCAAACACACCGGAGAGAATCTGTACGGCATCTTTCTCTTTGCGTTGGGAGGTATGCCGGCTGCGACCAGTTGCCCGTCGAATAAGCTCGGCTTTGATCATTTTGCTATTGATGGCTAATCCCGGCGGGCAGCCGTCAATAACACAGCCGATTGCTGGGCCGTGGCTCTCACCAAAAGTGGTTACTGCAAATATTGTTCCAAATGTATTCGAAGCCATCTAATCTGCCTGCCTGTTTAGCATATTGCTTTGTCGCCTTATCCGTTCTTGCATAATATCCTGTTTTGCCGCCACTAACTGATCTCTTTGCAAGATAAATACGCCTTCACCGCCACGGGCGAATTCCAGCCACATGAAGGGCAGCTGTGGGAATGCCACTTCAAGCGCCAACTGACTCGCGCCGACTTCACAAATCAGCACACCTTCTGCCTCTAGGTAGTCGGCGGCTTCGGCCAGTATTTGCACTACCAGATCAAGACCATCAACGCCACTGGTTAACCCCAGTTTTGGTTCTTGCAGATATTCTGCCGGTAAGTCTGCATATTCTGCGTTAGAAACATAGGGTGGATTACTGACAATCAACTGGTATTTTTTACCCGCCAGTGCAGAAAAAAGGTCGGATTGGATAATTTTTAAGCGTTCAAGTAAATTGTGTTGTGCCCTGTTTTCCCGCGCCAGTTGCAATGCCGCTGCTGAAATATCCGCCGCCTCTACACTACAGTCAGGCTGATGCACTGCAATAGCACAGGCAATGCAGGCTGAACCTGTGCACAAATCAAGGATCCTGCAGCCGGGCTCTAAGACCACCCAGGGTTGAAAGCCCTCGTGAATTAATTCAGCAATGGGTGAACGCGGTACTAAAACATCCGGGCTCACCTTAAAGGCTAAATCGCAGAACCAGACTTCTCCGATTATATAGGCAACTGGAGTATGCTGCTCGATTCGCAACTTTAGATAATCATCTAGCTGATGCTGAAATTTAATGCTTACCGGCGTATCCGCGGATATCTCAACATCCGGAAATACCGCAGCAAAAGCCGCCTGAACCAGCCACAGGGCTTCATCAGCACTGTTGTCAGTACCGTGTCCATAAAAAACATCAGCGGCTTCCAGTTGTTGCTGGGTTTGTATAATTGATTCACTTATATCCATCCGACACAGTATAATTCAGCCCTTGGGTAACTGTTGAAAATTAGAAGATAAATATGAATAAACGCACTTTCTTTGTATTACTGCTGGTCGCTATAATCGCTGCCGGAACCGGTATGTGGTTTGGCCAACCTAGCAATCCCGCTATTTCTGGGGGTAGTGACAAGTCAATGGCTAAATATACCAGCATTACTCAATACCCCAAGCCTAAGGTTATCGCTGATTTTTTGCTCTCCGATAGCGATGGCAAAGAGTTTGGGCTGGATAATCTGCGTGGCCGCTGGAGCTTGTTGTTTTTCGGTTTTACCCATTGCCCGGATATTTGCCCAACCACCCTGTCAACTATGGCGAGTGTTTATCGCAAGCTGGAAAAACAACTACCGGCTGAAAAACTACCCGCCATTATCTTTGTTTCTATCGACCCTGAACGCGACCACCTTGAACTCATTGGCAGCTATGTGGAATTCTTTGCGCCGGAATTTACTGCGGTAACCGGTGAGCATCCGCAACTCACAGCACTGACCCGGCAGTTGGGGTTGCTTTATACCATCGAAGAACATGCGCCGGGCGTTAGCGACTACATCGTTGACCACTCCTCCGGTATTATTCTGATGAACCCTGATGCTGAGCTGGTTGGCTTGTTAAGAACCCCGCACGATGAGCAACAAATTAGCACTGATTTACTACAATTATTGAGTGTCGATTAAACCATAAAGCCACTAAAAGACTTAGGAATTACTATGCTTAATAACTTGCTCGCCCGTTTACAGTATTTGCTACCCCACCACTTGCTGACCTGGATAATTCATAAATTAGCAAGAGTGCGTACTGTATGGTTTAAAAATGCGATGATTAGAACCATTGCCAGTCGTTTCGGCGTGAACTGGTCTGAAGCTTTACATCAAAGCCCGGATGATTACCCCCATTTTAATGCCTTTTTTACCCGTCAACTTAAACCAAACGCGCGTCCGTTAGCCAGCGATGAAAGCGCACTGCTCTGCCCGGTAGATGGGGCTATCAGTAGTTTCGGAAAGATTCGGGAAAATCAGATTTTTCAGGCAAAAGGTCACGATTTCAGCTGTGCTGCATTACTGGCGGATACACTAGAGGCTGAAAAATACCAAAATGGTGAGTACATCACCATTTATTTATCGCCCAAAGATTATCATCGTATTCACATGCCGCTGGCAGGCGAGTTAACTCAGATGAGTCATGTTCCCGGACGCTTGTTTTCTGTTGCCCCTTATACCGTTGATGCCATCCCGCGACTCTTTGCCCGTAACGAGCGCAGCGTGCATCATTTTGATACCCCTATTGGCAGCCATGCCTTAGTGCTGGTGGGTGCGATGTTGGTCGCCAGCATGGAAACCGTATGGCATGGACTGATTAACCCACCTCGGGCAAAAAAACTCCGGCACTATAATTATTCAGCCGGCGAAGTGAAGCTCGACCGAGGTGCTGAAATGGGCCGCTTTAACATGGGTTCAACCGTGGTGTTGTTATTCCCTGAAGGTAGTCTTCAATGGCGAGAGGGACTGCAGGTCGGAGAGGTGGTCAAAATGGGGGAATCACTGGGCAGTTTTAGCCGCTAATTTGCACAAGCAATGCACTCATGTTTCAAGCACACGAATCTCACTCAGCTCGCGCCAGTGCTCGTATGCATCCATTCCACAGCCGAAGATATAAACATCGGGTACATCCAGACCGAAATAATCCAACCAGTCGCGTGACAAGCCTCGGCTGTGTAGTTTGCGTACCAACGCTACACTAACAACACTTTTCGCGCCGCGGGCAATACACCAGTCGCGGATCGCTTCAAGGGTATAACCTTCATCATAAATATCATCGAAAAGCAGAATATCGCGGTCTTTTACCGACTTAGCGGGCTTGGCGCGAAAATCAATGATGCCACCCTGAGTGCCGCTGGCATAACGGGTCGCGTGAACAAAATCCATCTGTATGGGAAACTTTAAGCGGGTTGCCAGCCAGGCACCCGGTATCATCGCGCCGTTCATCACACTAAGGAACAAAGGCTGCTTGCCCTCAAAATGCTGATTCAGTTTATCGGCAAGCCGATCAACCGCTTGCATAACCTCAGCATTTTCGATCAAAAGGCTTGATTTATCGAAAATTTCTTGTGCTTTCATAGTGTATAACTCTCATGTTTATTTTTTAAAAAAACTCGGCTCACCACAAACTAATCATTACCGGCATTGGCATCTGCCGCCTGCAGCATCTCCAGTGTGGCTACCCATTGGCGATACTCTGATACCTTTTGTGCATCCTTGCGACTCACCAGCGAGCGGCCATAAAGTTGTTGAATAAGTATACTGGCATCGGCAAAGTTATTATCAACCTGCTGCAGGTATTCTTCCGCACTTTCTGCTTTGCAAATAAGCACCAAATCGCAACCGCTGGCCAGCGCCAGTTCGACCCGCACCGGCATATCACCAACATTACAGGCTGCAAACATATCCAAATCGTCGGAAATTATAACCCCGGAGTAAGCGATTTCTTCGCGTAGAATTTGTTTTAACCAGCGTGAAGAATAGCCTGCCGGTTGTTTGTCGACTGCCGGATAAGTCACATGCGCCACCATAATCGAGGCTAACTGTGGTGACAGTGCAGCAAAAGGCTTGAGATCTGTGCTCAGAATTTCCTCTGCTGAACGCCTATCAATAACATCATCCAGATGTGAATCAAGCTCCACCGACCCATGTCCCGGGTAATGTTTCCCGCAAGCGCGCATTCCAGCATCCGCCATTCCGGCAATATAGGCACGACTTAACTCGATAACTTGCTCGGCATTATTACCCAAAGACCGATCCGCAATAACGCAACTGCCGCAATCGAGATCAACCACCGGTGCAAAACTAAGGTCAATACCAAGATCCAGTACTTCGGTGGCCATCACCCGGCCATGGCGGTAGGCGTAATCGCGGGCTTGGTCAGGGTCATTGGTATACATTTTCCCAATAGAGCGTAAGGCCGGTAAGCGGGAAAAACCTTCCCTTAGACGCTGAACCCTTCCGCCTTCCTGATCTATCGTAATCAACAGGCGTGCTTCACGCTGCGCGCGAATATCTGTGCATAATGCGCTAACTTGCATTGCGTTTTCGATATTTCGTGAAAACAATACCACGCCGCCAACGGCAGAATGGCCAAGCAGAGCCTTCTCTGCCTGGCTTAAATGAGTTGAGGCAACGCCAATCAGTACCGGCCCTAGACTCATTTGTTTGGCTTTATTCATTTGCGGGTAAACAAGGCGATAGATTCAACATGTGCCGTATGCGGGAACATATCCATAACTCCCGCGCCATCCAGACTAAAACCATGCTCGTTCACCAAAATACCGGCATCCCGGGCAAGGCTCGCCGGATGGCAGGAAATATAAAGAATTGTTTTGGCGCTACTCGCTGCCAGGTGCGGCAATATAAACTCTGCCCCGCTGCGTGGGGGATCCAATAGTATTTTTGTATAGGCCGGTTTTAACCACGCGGCCTGTTGCGGGCTTTCATTCAAGTCTGCCATAAAAAAGTTGGCATTCGGCAGCTGATTAAACTCTGCGTTCATCCGCGCCTTATTCACCAACTCCAAATCACCTTCAACACCGATCACCTGCCCCGAATGGCGTGCCAATGCCAAAGAAAAATTACCCAAACCGCAGAACAAATCAAGCACTAAATCGCTAGAATCCGGCTGTAATAACTCAATCGCCCGATTAATCATCTTTCGATTCAGTTCGGCATTTATCTGAATAAAATCGCTGGGGGCAAAACGCATCTTAATCTGATGCTCTGGGAGTTCGTAATAAAGGTCGGGCTCTGGGCTGCCTTCAAGAACTTTAATGGTTGTTGGACCTTTCGGTTGCAATAAAATAGCCAGACCACTCTCAGTAGCAAATGCGCGTAATTTTTCAAGATCATCCTGAGTAAAATCTTCCAGGTTGCGAATAATTATTGATGCACCCTGTTCACTGCCATCGCCGGCTGCCACCTCAAGTTGTGGCACCCGTGCATGGATAGACAAGCTACGGATCAGTTCAGACAGTGACTCGAGTTTGTCACCGAAGCGTTGATCCAGAACCGGACACTCCTTACAATCGGCTACAAATCGTCCGTATTGTTCACGAAAACCCACCAGCACCCGGTCATCCTTTTTAGGTACATAACGCACACTTAATCGGGCTTTACGCCGGTAGTGCCAATGCGGGCCAGTTAATGGCGCCCATATTTCTGCAGGCTCAACCTTACCAATGCGGCGCAAATTCTCCATCAGGGTTTGCTGTTTAAATTCAATTTGCCGTACCGGATCAAGATGTTGCAGCGCACAGCCACCACAGACCCCAAAATGCGGGCAGCGTGGTTCAACTCGATCAGGCGATGCTTCTAACACCTCTTCAACGACACCCATATCGAATCGACGGTGGCATTCTGTATAACGAAAAATGACCTTTTCACCGGGTAAGCCGCCGTGTATAAACACCGTTTTGTCATCAATATGGGCAACCCCGCGGCCATCATGGCTGAGATCCGTGATAACGGCCTCTTGTAGTTCAGTTGGGATTTTTCTGCGGCGGCGTCTGGACATTGTTTATTCCTGGGTGAGAATTATAGGTATTGTAACCAGCGCTGAAAGCAGCATTGATTTTAAATTATATTAATAATTTATAGGCAGACTATTTTACACAGATAGGGCTTTTAAGTTGCATAGTTATTTTGGCCAGCTTACTGGAGGTGATATTATCACCTCATTGAGCTTTAGGTGTGAGCTTTAGGTGACAAAATAGCGATCAAAAGAAGATGAACTTTCGTAAGCGCAAAGTAAACCCCGCCCTGTTTTCTTGAGCAATTTCCCGTCACGCTATGCTTCTGATGAACTAGGAGCAATAAGCAATGCAAAAAATGATTCCCACGCTAACCCAGCGTCAGCGTTATTG